>CAZEVB010000122.1:0-2725 GCA_964515835.1 uncultured archaeon
TGGGGCTGTGTTGCTTATCCGATGTGCGACGGGATAAGGAAAGTTTAAATCTTTCCAGGAGATAATATTAATACCCTACAAAGAAACAGATGCACATAATAGAACGGCATTAAGTGATAAAATGGAAACAGAAAAAGTTATTAGAGAAAGAAAAAGCAGGCGCTCTTTTGAAGAAAATGCTGTAGAGAAAGAAAAAATAAAACAAATTTTGGATGCCGCAAGATTAGCGCCATCAGGAATAAATCTCCAGCCATGGCATTATATTGTTGTACAAGAGAGAGAACACAGAAAAGCACTGATTGCTGCAGAACCTCCATTTAACAATTGGATGAAATCTGCTCCTTTGCTAATTGTTGCCTGTGTAAAGAAAACAAACGCATATTCCTTGATTGACCTTGGTTTAAGCATAGAAAACCTGTTACTAAGAGCCACTGACTTAGGTTTAGGGAGCACACCAACAGTAACACACAATAAGGATAAACTGAGGAAACTATTGAAAATAAGTGAAGATTATTCTCCAGAGATAACAATTGCTTTGGGTTATGCGAAAGAAAAGAAGTCGCTGACAGAAAAAGTCATGAAAGCCGTTATTAAAGGAAAAAAGAACCTTAGTGAGATCATCAGTTGGGAAGAATTTGGAAAAAAAGAATAAGTCTACATAACACTAATTCAAATAATCTGTTTCCAAAGACAAAAGACTCTTTACGAAAGTTAAATATAATTGATAGTACTAATTAATACATATGCGAAGAAAAAAACCGATGACACTAAAGTCCGGAGTAGCATCTTTCAGCTTAGGATTCACCAGAAAAATGCCTGCTAAAACAATTAGTTCAAAACTAAGGGACTTTGAAAGAGCAAGGGCAGGCATCCCAATAGGCACGAACCCAAAAATGAAAGCAGCGCTAACAAGAGAAATATCTAAAATGCAAAAAGTGCTGGCTGAAAGAAACTAATTACTCTTTGCCCAGTCTTTGAGCTCAAGTATCGATTTCTCAAGAGATTCTGCCTTGTCAGTCAAATGATAAATAGTCCTGACAGGAGTCCCGAAAACAAGGTTTTTTGTTAAAAGTCTGTTTCTTTCCAGTTCCTTTAGCCTCATTGAAAGAATCCGCGGATTAATTCCCGGAATATCGTCCAGAAGCTGATTGAAACGTCTTTTGCTTCGGTTCTGCAAGAAAGAGTCAATGATTAATAGGTCGTATTTCTTGCCCACAAGAAGAAGGGCTTTTTCCAGAAAATTTTCTTTTTCGAAGACCTTGTGCATAAAAATTGCCTCTTAACACGCTACTATACTTTATATATTAGATAACCTTTTTAAAGTTAATTATTATAAAGGATTAGAGATATAATAATGGTGGTAGATTACCATGAATTGGTTTAGTTTTGTTAAAGAGCACTCCGGGAGCCCTGCTGTCCCTAAATTAAGAAATGGAAACAGTTGCTTCACCTGCATGAAAGTTAATAACAGCAGGGTCTCCCAAACCCTTACTAAATGGGTTAGAGAAACAGACAGAATGCTTGCAGTTAACTGCTGAAAGCATGCGCTTATTCTTATGGCTTCAAGAAAAGCGTCTTGTGCAGGAAGAGGAAAAGCACCTAAAGAAGATAGAGGAACTTATAAATTATGTCAAGAAAGTGAGGAAAAACAAAGTGGACATTAAAAAAACAGCGAGACTCATTCTAGCTGTCATCGTTTGCCAGGCAACAGGACTCATAGGCTCTTTATTCACTTTTCCTGCAATAGGAGGGTGGTATGTTGCCCTGCAGAAGCCGTGGTTCGGCCCCCCGAACTTCGTATTCGCGCCTGCCTGGATAACCCTGTACACACTAATGGGAATAGCCGCTTTCCTCGTGTGGGAGAAAGGCATACAAAGGAAAGATGTACGTAGTGCAATGCTGTTTTTTGGGCTGCAGCTCGGCCTGAACTCTATCTGGTCGATAATCTTCTTCGGCTTCCGGAACCCTATGCTCGCCTTCATCGAGATTGTTTTCCTGTGGCTAGCAATAGGCATTACAACCAGAAAATTCTACATAATCAATAAGAGGGCTGCATACCTCATGCTCCCTTACCTCGCTTGGGTGAGCTTCGCCGCACTTCTCAATCTCTCGATCTGGCTGCTAAATTAGAAATTAAATTAAGAGCACACGCACATTATTTTTCTTCTTTAGGCTTTCGCCTATCATGAAGACGATACATTTCTACAGACAACTTCTTGCCTTTAGCATCTTTTCGGACATACTTACCAGAAATAGATGGTTTACGATCACGCATATTATCGCGCAGACCCGAAGGTACATCAAAATACCTCATTGCCAAGGGGCCTTCTTCGGTTGGCTCAACGAGTTCAATCTTTTTGCCCCATTGTCTCTTTCTTCTATTCACTGGTTTCTTTGGAGGCATACAAAGAATATGAGCATACAACTATTTATTGGTTTCACCTCCCAGTATAACTATAATACACAAAATACAGCAATCTTCTACATAACAAAAATCTCTTTGTGACTTCCTGCGGGAGCAACCTGCGAAACCTCTGCTCCCTTCTTCCAAGCCACCCGAGGAAACCCTCATAAGCCGCCTCCAGAACCGGAACTGACCCCTTATTCTGCGCCATATCAGGCGTTACTGCCAACAGAGTGGTTCTAATCCCCTGTTTGCGCGTTTCTTAACCACCTCAAGCAACCCCCTCACTTCCCCTAATTTGCGGCATAATCACCATTATGC
>CAZEVB010000123.1:0-1474 GCA_964515835.1 uncultured archaeon
AACAGCCTTTTTCTTTATTTCTTCAGCCATGTTAAATACTCCTTATTTTTTCTATTGCTGCTTCACTCCAGATTGTTAAACGTCCCGCGTGTGTACCGGGGGCAAGCAGTTTTGCATTCAAATCATCAACTTTTGTAACGTCGACTCCTTCAATGTTTCTGGCTGACTTGTAAACCTTCTCGTTGTTGTCAACCACAAAGAGCACGCTTTTTGCTTTTGAGTATTTTCTTCCTCTTCTCTTTCCTTTTCCTGCTTTTAGTGTCTTTCTTTTCTTTGCTCTTTCAATGTCCTCGTTAACCCCAAGGACCTTCATGAACTCAATAATGTTTTTTGTTTTCTCTATTGTTTCAAGCTTGTTTTCAATTACAATAGGGAACTCTAACTTGTCATTAAACTTGTGTCCCCGTTTTTTAACCATCTCTTTTACTGCTGTTGCCGCAATTGCGCTCTTTATTGCTTTCTTCCTTTCTTTCTTGTTTATTCTTTCCTCGAGTTTCTTTTCGACTTTTGGCGGGTGTGCTTTTGGTCCGCCAACTGCCTGCGGAACATTGGCAACTCGGCCTGATAAAATATATTTCCTGTTCTTTGTTCTTGGCAATCTTGCGTGTGCAACATTAATGAGTCTGTGCATTTGTGGTTTGCCCCTATCACCAATGTACTCTGCTGTAGAGTTTCTTCCTGCCCCTGGTTTTACACCCATTGCCTGGAATTGTGCTGATTCTACTGCAAGAACCGCTCTCTTAATGAGGTTCTCGTCAATATCGCTGTTAAAGACTTTTGGCAGATCAATTTTTTTTATTTCTTTGCCTTCGATTGAATAAACATTTGCCTTCATTTTCTACACCTATTTTTTCTCCTTGACTGGCTTCTCTGCAGGTTTTTCTTCTGCTTTCTTTTCATCTGTTTTTGCAGGTTCTTCTTTCTTCTCAGGAGTTTTATCTTCCTTCTTTTCTTCTTTTGTTTCTTTGACTTCTTCTTTTACTGCTGCTTTTTTCTCTTCTTCAGCTTTAACTTCTTCCTTTTTCTCTTCTTTCTTAACTTTTATAACTGAAGGAATTTCTTTTATCTCAACAATATTAAATTTGCCTGAGTTGTTTTTCCTTGAAGCAGTTCTGAATGCAATTGCTCTTTTTGCAGGGCCTGCTACAGAGCCAGCGAGGATAACGAACTCGCTCTTAACTAAACCGTAATTCTTGAATCCGCTGGCAGGATTAATTATGTTTGCATCGCTACTAATCATTAATATGCGCTTGTTGTACTCGGTTCTGTTGTGGTAACCCATTTGTCCTGCTCTTGGAACAGTCCACATTACTGTTGATGGGTTCCAGGGGCTGATGCTTCCTACAATTCTTCTCTTTTTTGCTTTTCTTGGCTGGATTTTTATCCCGAACCTCTTTACAGGTCCCTGAATTCCTTTGCCTTTTGTAACTGCTTTAATATCAATAAACTCTTTTTCCTTGAATAACTCGGAAAC
>CAZEVB010000123.1:1574-2724 GCA_964515835.1 uncultured archaeon
GTATTAACCTCTGTAATAATCCTGCTTCCGTAAGGAGTCTTCTCGTAAGCTCTTACTGAAAGAACTTTCAATGCAGGGCACTCAATTACTGTTGCAGGGACAGCAATTTCCTGTCCAAAACTAGCGGATCCTTTATGTGCGTTTACTCCGAGAACAGTTGTCATGCCTGCCTTGTAACCAATAAAGTTAAGCGGCTTTGTTTCCTCTGCATGAATCTGAATAAGCGTTATGCTAGGTGTTTGTTTAGCTGCTCTCTTTCTAGGATAGAATGCAATACTGCCTGCTCGTGGTTTGTGCTTTTTAGCCATAGATATCTCTTTCCAAAGATTTACATATGCGGGGAAAACTAAAAAGAGAAAAAGCTCTTTTCAGTATTTATATCCATCAAGGTTCTTGACAGATACAGTGTACTATATACTATTTTCTACTATTTACTGTATTATTTATTCTTCGACAAAACTATTTAAAAACCCTGCGGCTTGTACTCTTTCCATGCTTCTATTTCCTCTTTTGTGGGGAAAAGAGCCTTGTAGATAATTATTATTGCTACAACTATTGCAATAGCCAGACCAATGTTAATGCTGTTACCCAGAACAGCCATTCCCATTGCAGAAACAGCGGATAAGGCATCCTGACTTTCCTCTGCCTTAACCTCTATCTTGACTTTCTTGAATATTTCTTCCATACCTGACTTGACTTTTATATAAGCATAATAGCTTCCTTCTTCAAGCTCTTCGTCAGTCTTTAATTCAAGAACCATGGTTTTCTTTTCCCCTGGTTCAATTATCTCTGTAACCCCGTCAGCGTAGAACTCTTCACTTCCCTCCAAGCTCATTTCAAAGAGGTATGCTTCTTCAGCAGCATTCCTGATTTCTATTTCAATTTCTGCAGCCCCACCACTAAACTCTATTTCTGAACTATAACTAACCATCTCAATTCTCATTTCTGGTTCTTCCTCTACTTCTTCTGGTTCTTCTTCAGCTTCTTCACGAATCTCTTTCTCAAGATAAGTTACTTTCTCGAAGATCTTAGCTCCGTCATAATAAACCTTATAGAACACATATCCTTTCTCGCTGCCAAGATTAGAAACCCTGATTACTCTCTCTGCATAGCTATTTGGCTCAACAGTTATCTTGCCTAATGAAACATC
>CAZEVB010000124.1:0-2716 GCA_964515835.1 uncultured archaeon
GAAGTGTTTGTTATCTTCTTTGCCTCATTCACAGGAGTCCTTCCCCTAAAAGCAGTTCATATACTATGGATAAACCTTATCACTGACGGAATGCCTGCAGTTGCCCTCGGCGCAGATCCTCCGAAAGAAGGAATTATGCTTGAGAAACCAATGGGTATGAAAGAAAGGATAATTAACAAGAAAATGTTTTTATCCGTTATCGGCATTGGGGGAATCATAACTCTGCTCATTCTCGGAATTTTCTTTATCGGCAATCTATATTGGGGCTTAAAGACAGCAGTAACAATGACTTTTACTGCATTCATTTTCTACGAAGTTCTGAGGATAGTTGTGATAAGGAAGCTTGACAAAATGCCTTTCTTTTCAAATAAGTGGCTCACAATTGCACTTGCTCTTTCAATAGGACTGCAGTTTGTACTGTTATACACGCCTATAAATGAGTTATTTGGAATAGTGCCTTTATACGACATAAGACAATGGCTTCTGATTATTGTCGGAGGCATAATAGGTTATTTTGCTTCAGTAGAAATAAGCAAGCTGATAGACAAATATGTCGGCAACTGAAGAAAACCTTTTATAAACACAGTTCACCCAAAATATATATCAGAATTTAAGGTGATTAAATGACTATAACCAAAGACATGTCAATGGCAGATGTTCTAAAGGCAAACCCACAAGCAGGCGAAGTCATGATGAAATACGGCTTACACTGTGTTGGCTGCCCAATGACAATGATGGAAACACTCGAACAGGGAGCAAAAGGCCATGGTCTGAGTGACAAAGACCTAGAGAAAATGCTCGAAGAAATAAACAGCGAGTAATAACCATTTTTTAATCTTCCCCAGCACTAATTATTAGTTTGCGGGCCCGTAGCTCAGTCTGGCAGAGCACTCGGCTTTTAACCGAGGCGTCGAGGGTTCAAATCCCTTCGGGCTCGTACACCCATTGCGTAGGGTGGGTCCGCGTGCCATCAGCGGGATGGCACTTACTTCGTATATATACCAAGTAAATAAATCAATACAAAGAGGTTAATATTTAAATTTTGCTTTATTACATTAATTAGTACTAGTCAATTTCCGCCCCGATAGTCTAGAGGTTAGGATGCAGCCCTGTCGAGGCTGAGACTCGGGTTCGATTCCCGGTCGGGGCGCTTACTTTGTCAATCGATGAATTGGGATTGTTTCTGCGAACCCACATCTTTCCAACTTTTATATATCTCTTTTTCCACTCTTTCAAAGCATCAACAGAACAATGATTCTGCATAATGGTTAGAGCATCTATTAACTTTTGATTTTTCCGATTAATTGAGAAACCAACTTTTTCAGAAAATATTTGCACCTGATTTATTTTGTAAACCTCTAAACTATAAAGATTATTAGTCCTTGTAATAACCCTTCCACCAATAACAGAATCCGAAAGCCCTCTTTTTCTAGCTAAGCGTAAATTACTATTTATATCAAAATAATTTTCCAACAATCCTCTTACGTATTCCAATAGAGAATAGTTCGCACTATACGCAACCACTAAAGCACAACTAAAGGTAGTTGTTGCAGAAACTGATGGACATCCCTCAGAATCAGCCAATCCCTGAATGAACTCTGCAGGATATACTTCAATAAATGGCTTTGCTTTTTAGAAATTTTCTTTCACTGATTTGATGAAATAATACAATTGCTTGCTTCTCGCTTTTGTGGCGTACATGCCTCTTTTATCTAAACAAACAACATAATCTTTTTCCTTTCCAAGAAGCTTTGAAACATAACCTGAGAACTTTTCTACAAAATCCTTGTCAATTGCATCAAGACGAACATTATATTCCTGCTTTTTCTTGTCGTGAGTAAGAGAACCATCACCAAACATGACTCCCAAAATATAAGCTAACTCAGGACTTGGTTCTGCCTCAAAGTAGTTCTCACCGCCAACAAGTTTTACCTTGTGGGTGAACCAGTAAGAAAGCGTACTTAACGAGAGTTTTACCTTGTCTTCTTTTGCAACTCGCTTAATTATTCTTTTGTAACCCAATCCGTTTGTTTTGAGGAGAAAAACTTTTTTGCGGATATTTAACTGTTCTTCATGCGAAATATCACAAAAGCGGTCCATGAAAACAAATGACAAAAAGAAAACTAAAGGTTTTGCAGACCTGTTTGCCGGTGCAACCTAAGGCACAATAATGTTTAATAACAAATAACCCTTCTTTTACTAATGTCTAATCCTTACAAGAAGTTTGCCAAACGCTATGACGAGATAACAGATCCGTCAAATGATTTCCTTCGGTTTGTTAAAAAGTTCCTGAAGAACAAGAAACTGAAGGTTCTTGACCTTGGTTGCGGAACAGGAAAGTATTCTATCCCCCTCGCAAAAGCAGGTTTCGGGGTTACTGCCCTTGATCCTTCTGCAGACATGCTGAAAGAAGCAAAAAAGAAAGCTAAAGGTGTGAAGAAAATCAGCTTTGTTAAAGGAGACATCCGCAAGGCAAAAGGAAAAGAGTTTGATGCTGTTATCAGCAGCGAGTGCATTAACCACATGCGTGACGAACTACAATTGTTAGAGGCGTTTGCTGGCGTGAAAGAAGCACTAAAAGCTAAAGGAAAATTTATTTTTGATTTGAGTACAAGGACATACTTCGAGAACTCCCTGAAAGAACGGGAGTACGGCGGAAGAATTGGCAAGGATTACTTTATCTGGGATGACTATCTTTTTGGTGATGATTACCATA
>CAZEVB010000125.1:0-1469 GCA_964515835.1 uncultured archaeon
AAAGCAGGAATCTCAAATTCTGCTGTTCCCTGTTCGTTAGTAACTTCGATATAACGCAGGTTGTATGAAGGAATCTCGATTGAGACTTCTATTGTTGCTCCTTCTACAGGTTCCCCTGCTTTTGGTCCTTCAAGATATTTTACTTCGGTTCTCAGCGAAGTCGGCGAGAAAGCAGTTAATACTTCAGGAGTTATCAGCACATCAAAATCTCCTTCAGCATAAACAGAAAAGTTAACATGTTCCTCAAGAACAATTTCCCTGTTAGATATTAAGGTAAACTTCAGACTCGTGTCTTCTACTATCCTTGGCTTTATTCTTAGGGTTCCGTTCACGCTCTTGTATTGCGAGAACTTTCCCATTTCAAGGTCAGCTGTTTCATAAAGATTCCCGCTCCCTAAAAACAATTGGCTATCCGCGTTGCTGAACGCGTATTCCGTTATCACCAAGTAATCTGAAACTGTCTGCCCGTCCTGAGTATTTATTATCTGTAATCTTGCATTGTCATGGATAGTCTCGCTTGAATTAATGATATTGAATGAGAAATTGTAGTCTGCAAAGTTGTTTAGAGTGTAACCGCCATGGTCCTCATTAAGGAAAACCTTTCTATCAATATCCAATATCTGCGTGCCAAAGCAAAAGCCTTCACCGCAGAGACTTTCTGCTCCTTCTATATTTTGTTTAACATAACTCTCTGCATACAATCCTTTCCTGTTTATTGTTTCTGGCGCATTGCCCAGAACAGCATCAAAAGGATCTCTCAGATAACCAAAATCAGAAACCGCGTACGCCCTGTAATAAATAGGCAGCATATAGCCCGGCGGACAACTGTTCTTTATCTTTATTTCTACTTCAAGGTCATAAATCCCTGGTACAATATCCTCATCCCAGTCAGCAAGAACCCATTTGGCATTGCCGTTTGTAAGGTTCCTTAAATCGATGTCTGTTCCAAGAGGCTCATTATAAGTTGTTCCTCTCATCTGCCACGAACCAGGTGCATTAATCCCTGTTACATGAATATTGTCCTTTGCAAGGTCTTTCTGCTGGCCAACCCTGAAAAAGAATTCCATTCCCCTGTAACCGGCTTCGGGCATGGTTAACCTAAACAGAAGCTTGTATGACTTTCCAGCATCAAGTGTGAGGACTTCTTTGTACTTGTCCACACTATAGATTCCGACTAAATCTATTTTTGGTCCTGTTTCATAAGAATCCCTGTCTAACTTAACATCAAGGTGAACAGCTTCTTCAGGCATGATCTGCTTTGCAAGAGTAGTGTGCTGCAGATAACCTTCTGCACTCACAATTGCATAAATCCTTTTGTCTGCCTTTAATATCTTGTAACCATATCCTGTTTCATCAGCTACTATCATTGATATGTCTTCACCGTCTTCCGAGAACAACTTTATTTCTGCAAACGGCACAGGCCTGTTATCCTCGTCCCGAACATTAAAAGCAATTGTTCCGTTGCCAAT
>CAZEVB010000125.1:1569-2703 GCA_964515835.1 uncultured archaeon
ACTTTTAACCTGACTTTAACTTCTTTTGAGAGTGTAACATCAACTGCACTGACACGCTTTTCTTCTACACTAAACTCAACTTCCGTACTTCCATAACCAATGTCATCATCAGAGATTACTGTATAATAACTGCCGATAGGCAGACTAAAAATAGCTATTCCCCCATAACCGAGAGGAGAACTGTCAACAAAACCTGTTTCGTCATAAATAGTTGCTTTAATGCTCCGTGGAATGTCTTCTCCACTGTCAGAAATAACAACAATTTTTGCACTTCCTTTTAATAGTTTAAGTGCCTCTAATTTAATGACATCAGAACCATAAATCGTTGTTTCTTTTTCCTCGAAACCACTGCTGATTACTTTTACTCTGATTAGTCCGCAGGCTTCAGGCGGCTTAACAGTAATCTGTCCGCTAGTGGTTGTAATCTCTTTTGTCTCCTGTGGAAAATCAACTCTTGTGTTACTGCAGGACAACTCAATCTTAACAGTTCTTCCATCTAAACTCATTCCTGCCGCATCAGCAAAGTTAATTGTCTGTTCTGTTTGTACAAGAATGTTTGCTTTCAGGACAACTGTTTTTTCCAGTGTTTCTGCTTCTGTTATGACAACTACTTCCTTGTCCTTGAAACCGTCTTTCTCAATCACAAAATTATATTCTCTGCCAAAAGGAATCTCGAACCTTGCTGTTCCATTGCTGTTGGTTATCTCGCTGATGCCAAGTTCTTCAATGAAAATCATTGCACCGCTGATTGGCCTTTCTAGTTCATCATAAACAGTAACTTCTACAACAGAAGTCTTTTGCACTCCGCTGAGAAATAAGTATCCTGCAAGAACAACAATAACTAATGCAATTACTATTGCAACAAGCTGTGGTTTCTGACGAATAAACAAGACGATTCCTGATAATGGATTGCCAGTACTTTCCTCTAACTCGTCATACCCCATGAAACCCCTAGGCCTGCTATTTTTTTTATTTTTAAGAACTATAACCAATGCAGTTGGTTCCTGCATCCAGTGAATCCACGAACTCTGTTATGCTTCTCTGGTTTCCTGAAGTACTGTAAACAACTTCAGGGTTCCACCAGAACTTTGTTTTTGTTCCTGTGTTTGTTACGCACATGTTTCCTTCTTTAAC
>CAZEVB010000126.1:0-2687 GCA_964515835.1 uncultured archaeon
TAAGGTACTTGTTTTTTGTTAGTGTTTTCGGCTTTTCAATCAGCTTGTGTTTAACAAGTAAATCAACTATATGGAAGTCAATGATTGCAACATCCTCAAAACCAATGTTCCTGAGAAAATGACTTGCTTCTTTGTAACCAATTCCCTTTATGTTCCTGACAAGCCACTCTCTTGTTTCATTCTCGCTTCCTTTCTTTATGATTTTTTCTAGTTCTTTCCTGTGCCTACGTGCTTCTTTAATGTAGCATGCCCTCGCATTAGGGAAACGGTGACCCAATTTCTTTAGTTTGTCTGCAAGTTTTTCTTCACTCAGACTGTGAAAACCTTTTCCGACCGAATTCTGGATTCTTATTCCGCCTTCTGCAGAATAATTGGCTGTTAACAAACAAAAGCAGAGCTCTGAAAAAATCTCGTTGATTCCTTGTCTCCCATTTTCTTTAAACTCCTTTATTTTTTTCTTTACTTGTTTACTGGTCCTTGTTTCTTTTAGTTTTCTGATTATCTGAACAAGTTTCGATTCAGTCATATAAACCACTAGTCATGTAATACCTTTTTAAATAAAGAAATTAGTTTCAAGGCAAAGTGCCTTGAAAAACTTTTTTTAAAATGGGGGGATTAGTATCCTCCGCCGCCGCAACCGCATCCAGATCCTTTCATGTTCGCCACCTCCTTCTTGTTTTTGAATTTCTTTTCAGTGTAATCCTTCCGTTCTTCGAACTCTTCTTTCTTTCCGGAATTCCAGTTATTCACTGGTCGAAAATAACCAACAACCCTTGAAAAGACTTCTGTTTTTTCTCCGCATTTTTCGCTCATAGTCAGTCACATCCAACCTTAATTTGATTTCCAGAGACCGTGTATGTTACAGTAGCATCTTGCCTGTAATTCTCCGTCAACCTCAAATTCTGCCTCTGGTTTTTGTTCCGGTTTAAGGAAAATCTTTTGTCTTGTATTTCTTGAAACAACTTCAATCCACTCGATATAATGGTTGTTTTCCATAGGGTGTTCAACTGAGCCAACTTTTACCTTGATTCCCTTGTCTGTTTTCTCAATAACTGGAACATGCTTCTCGTTTCCTTCGTCCTCTTTTTTCTCCTGCATGAGGTTCATTGGCTGTCCACAGCAAACTAACTCGCCAGCACCTGCATGTAAAACCTCTACGATGTTTCCGCATATCTCGCATTTGTATATCTGGTTAATTTCAGTCATTCTTTCACCCCTCTTTCTTCCGAGAGACCGAGATGGTCGCTTTCGACTTCGACCAGAGCAGCGAATATCTGTTTTACTCGCGGATTTTCCGCTTCTGACGCTGCTTTGCTGTAGAATTTAACGGCTCTTGTTTCTCTGCTGTGGGATTCAGTAAGATTATCTTTATAGTTTTCCGGACAATCGTCAGTGCCTTCATCTATGGAATTCAGTTTCAGTATTTTTTTCCAGATTGCAGCGTGTTCTGCCTCTACTTTGCCGAGTGCCTTGAACATTTTCTTTCCTTCTTCTTCATTAACTTTTTTTGAAGCACAGAAATAAAATGCCGCATTGCTTATTTCAACGCTTAATGCGTGCTCTGCGTTTTGTCTGTCCTTATCGTTGAGTTTGACATCAAAACTGACTTTTGCTTCCGTGAACTCCTTAATATATTTTCTTTTTGCCCCGCAAAACGGGCAGTTAGCAGGGGCGTCATCTCCTATATAAGGATCCCCGCAGATTTCACATCTCCATAATTTTACCACTCAATCACCTCTTTTTTTATTTTCTGCATTTTTTGCATAACCCATAATATGTTATACATACTGTCTGTGGATCAAATCCCTTGCCATTAAACTTGCTTAGTACTGCCTTTGAAAGTTTATCATCAAAAAAATCAATGATTTCTCCGCATTTTCTGCAGATGCTGTGCTGATGCATGCAGTTATTACCGTCAAACCTGTATTCGCCATTTACTTCTAATCTTAATATTTCTCCACATTCACTCATTTTGTTAAGGTTCCTATAAACAGTTGCTAGTGTTATTGTAGGAATATCTTTCTTTACTGCAGAGTAAACTATTTCTGCATTAGGGTGTGTTTTAACTCCGCGTAAATAGTCATGGATTTTTTCCATCTGGATGGTTTTTCTCTGGCAACAAGTCATGTTAATCACTAAAGATTATCTGATGATAATCATTATTATTTAGGATTAACTATTATTTAAACCTTTCTCTTATAGGTGTATTTCCGAACGGTATTTATTTTTACTGGAAATTACTCTTTGCTTATTGCGTTAACAGGACATGAAGGAATTGCTTGTTCTATGCATTCTGCGTCACCATTCTTTATGTGTGACTTCCCGTCAACCATTTTGAAGCCATCCGGACAGAGCGCAGCGCAGGCCCCGCAACCAATACACTTATCTTGATCAACTTTTACTGCCAATTTCCCACCTCTGGTTTTTATTGTGTGCTTTCTTATTTAAAAACTACTCTTTAGGGGGTGTTACTTGTTTTCTGCGGGCTTGAGTGTTCCGGTTCTCGGAGAATAAATCTCTCCGCTTCGCAGTAACTTAGAAATAATGTCCTTTGCCTTTTCTTTTTCCAGGCCTTCTCTTTTGGCTTCTTCTAACACGTCTTCGGTAACAACACTGTCACTCAAATGTGCCTTCTCTTTGATTATCCTCAGAACAAGTTTAATGTTGTCTGTGTTAGCCTTGCTCTT
>CAZEVB010000127.1:0-2687 GCA_964515835.1 uncultured archaeon
ATGCACCAGCCTTTCGTATTACCCGATCAACCGCAGCCAAAGGAAGTATTCTTTCGGTCATTAAATCACCTATAAGCCCTTAGGAAAGCAAAATATATAAAGATAACTCTTTTTTCAGGCCAAACAGGCATTAGAAGAGGTTTTTTAAGAAAACGGGCTCCATACTACCACATATTCCTTAGTCATTGTAGAGACATCATAGTCATTGTATTTGTTCACAAACTTGACCCTGAAACCGTCAATTATGGTTTTCAGTTCTTCGGCCCCATTAACATGAAGTTCAACACTTAAGTCGTACTTGCCGAGAAGCTCGAGTGCAAAGAGGCACTTGTTTGTTGAGTCAAAATAATTTATCATTGATTTCCCTGTGCTCAGCTCTCTTAGGGAAATGTTTATCTGCACGAACTGCGTACCTAACACGTCAAAATTCGGTGCAGAGACATATGCAAGAATAATTCTGTCTTTTTCAAGTTTGTTTAACCTGTATTTCACTACTTTGTGGTCCACTCCAAGTTCCTTTGCAATATCAGTTAAAGGCATTCTCGCTTTGGTTGAAATCAGGTTCAGGATTCCTTTGTCTACCTCATCCAGGCAGTAGTTTTCCAGCGATTCCCCATAATGCCAGTCTTCTCTTTTCTTGTCGTTAAACAAAAATTTCTGGTTCAGTCTATGAGTCACGAGTACTGTGTGTATTGCTTTCTCCTGAACGAATTTCCCATAAGTCTCCATGAATGGATTAAGAAAAACCAGCATATCCCCAGGCGCCTTTACCATCACAAGAAACACGCCACTATAAGCCCCTTCCAGGCTGCCAAGATAAGCTATGTTAGGCTGCTTCTGGATGTAGTTGAAGAGTTCTTTCTCCTTTGCAGGAGTTATGTTCTTGAACTTAACATAAACCTTGTAATAATACCAGCCGAGCTTTGAGGTATTGAAAACCCCGTAGAATCCCTTTATGTACTGTCTCTCCAGCAGGCGGTTGAGCCTGAAGTTGACTGTCTCCTTGTTCCTGCGAAGTTTCTTTGCCAGCTGAGAGGCAGAAGCCCTTGCATTCAGGTCCAGTTCATATAATATTTTTTTATCCAGAGAATCCATATTATACATATATTAATCATATACCTAACTATATATAATATTTTCGTATTGTGAGCAAAAACAATGAAATAACTTTAATTAACCTCACAATGCGCTAATTAACTATGGCAGATGAACAAGTGAAAACAGCAACTCCTGAAGATATAAATAACAGAAAAATAAGAGTCTACCTCATAGCAAGAATATCAGAGGAAGCACACTGCTGGAACAACGAAATTTGTGCACAGTTGAAGCACCCGATAGAGGTTTTCATGCCACAAAAACTTAACCCCTGGAAGGAAAAGCATGAACTGTTTCAGAAAAGTGTCTATGATCTTGATTTACATGCAATCAAGAACTCACACCTTGCACTCATGCTACCAGAGTACGGCAGGGACTGTGCATGGGAAGCAGGGTGGTACTCTAACTCAAAGAAGCCGCTTGTTGTTTTTATTGACACGCAAAAAGAGTGGCTACGTGACTGGATGGTCAAAGGCGGAATAGATTATGTGATTACCACCAACCAAGAGACATACAAGCTACTCAGGAAAGACCATATACTAAGGCACAAAGAAGTAATATTTATTGAGGGCATTAGCAAACTTGGCAAAGCAATCACGGACATCTATTCAAAGACCCAGGGTGCTGAAAATGATTAAAAGCTACCTCCTGAATCTCAGGCCTTATTCGTGGGTTGACATAATTATGCTTGGCTTTCTCGCGAAGTTTTCTGTAACAGGGTCACTGGCTTTTGAACTAGCGGATTTATTTGCTGTAGCTGGCCTGCTCGGGCTGTGGTTTTTCTTTAACCTTATTCTTGAGATAAAGCACGACTATGACTACAGGAAAAAAGTGTCTGTCATTCCCGCAGTATTCTTTCTCTTAGCTGCTTCCATCCTAGGGTTTTCAGTAAACCCGCTGTCGTTTGTCTTTGTTATAGTTTCAACTATCTTTGTATTAATGTACCTTAAAAAAGCAGACAATAAGACATTCGGAATGATGAGCAGCCCGATAAGAGGAATCATACAGGCAGCTTATTTCATCTATGCCCTTTTCTTCTTCACCCCCTCCCTAAACAAAAGCGCGGTTATCTTAGCCCTGCTTATATTTGTTCTTTATACAGCGAGGGCAATAGTGGGAGACATCAGGGACGTGAAACAGAATAAAAAATCGGGAAAAAACACCTGGGCAGTTGCCTTCGATGAAGATGCATGCAGAATGTTCTGCGCAGCAGTGCTGCTTGCCTGCGCCGGCCTACAGATAGTTTATTTCGGGTCTTATTTAATTTCGACTCCCTTAATCCTGTTTGCCCTACTGCTCCTGTTTTGCCCTAACGGATATGTACTCCACCAACTCATGGTAATGACAACCCTGTTCTTCCAGATAAACATGATTTCCTTCTTCACCTCGCAGAGCATGCTTTTCGTGAACTTGATTTATTTGGGAGTATACCTTAACATGATTTTTTATCCCTTGCTCCAGAGAAAATCCAACCCTGTGTTTGTGCAAGAAAACAAGATAAGGTTTATTGTCTGATTATGCTTCCTGCACCGGCAAACCACCCTGAAAACCTTTAAATAGCGAATTCAGTTAATTTAATTAGAGATTACAGC
>CAZEVB010000128.1:0-2589 GCA_964515835.1 uncultured archaeon
GTTCTGCAGTATGCCTGAACAAAGGCTGTGATGTTGAATGCAAGAAAGATATTGGTTGCTACGACAATAATCCTTTGACTGATGATGTTTGTTTTGGGAAGGGCACATGTGACGCCTACTGTACAAATAACCCGTGCAGTGTTGAGTGCGGCAGCAGTTCAGAATGTTCTTCAAAAGAGGGAGGGTATTGTAGTTATGCCGGCACATGTTTCAGCAAATGTGTTTATTCTGTCTGTCAGGAACCAGCGCCTGTAGCTGCAGGAGAATGTTCCAAACAAGTGTGCAAAGCAGGCGTATGGGTTGAAGAACAGTTAAGGGGCTGCTGCGGAAACACTCTGTGTGAATATTCAGAACAAATTTCCTGCAGCAAAGATTGTTCTGATATAACTATTGAGTTAACCCCTAATCCTGAAGGAGAATATTTTTTCAGGGGAGAAAAACCCGAATTTTCCCTAATGGTTTTTGATAACGGGACTCAAGTAAAGAACGCAGTTGTTGCCCTTCTTTATGGAGGCACTCAAACAAGGTTAACTAACAACAATGGAGTGTATTCCGGAAAAATCGTTGTTTCCGGGGTTGCTGACGGCAATTATATGGTTGTTGCTGAGGTTGATTATCTGGGACAGCTGACAGAAATAGTTCTGCACTATTCGGTTATGCCGCAGCTTAAAATCTCGGCAATAATTGACAAGGAAAAATATATTGCAGGCGAAGAACTTTTTATGAGCGGGTATCTTAGCAGAAAAGGCAGTGCGATTACAGGAGAAGTACTAATTTCTCTCATATGCGGAGTAAAAAAAGTTTATGAGGTTCTTGAAGATAGCAGCGGAAGTGATGGCTTTAGCTTTAATTACAGGACAACGAATCTTCTTTCCTGCGTTCCTGCTCTTTTACGGATAAGTGCAGTCGACGAATTAGGCAACACTGGTTTTTTTGAGAAAACAATCGTTATAGAAAATCCCGATATTGCAAAGCCTCTTTTCATTGAAATTTCAGGCATGAACGAATCATACAAAACAGGGGAGGTTTTCTATATCCTTGCAGAAGTGCGTGACCAGAACAATAATGTGGTTGAAGGCGTGTCTCTTGTTTTGGGACTGCCCGGCGGAAACACATTTCCTTTATCCGAAAAAAATCCCGGTAATTATGGTATAACTCTCGCAGTTCCTTTTGATGTGGGTGTCGGGGAAAAAGAGATAAGGGTAAACGGGACAAAAATAAACGGAGAACTTTATCAGGGAGAAGTTTCCCACACACTGACTTTTGAGCCATCGCAATTAACTGCACAAATATTGCGCTCTGAACAGACAGGGTTTGGAGGAATTAACATAGAGTTTAGTCTTTTCTATTCTGACTCCCGCCCTGTAACTGATGCAAATATTTTGTTTGAGGTGAATGGTGTTTATCAAACAGTATGGAAAAAAGCCGATAATCTTTACTCTGTTAATTATTATGGTGAACCAGCCCCGGACTTGAATATCTTGCTATATGCTGATGATCATTATGGCAATTTCCTGTTGCTTGAGAGAGAAATAGCTGCACAGGACCAGCCGCTTATTTTTTATGTGAGACAATTTTTTCTCGAGATCCTGCTATCTTTAGTTGCCCTTGCAGTGTTATTTTTTCTTATTAGTTATACCCGCCTGAAAAAGAAGAACAGGGGTGCATTGCGCAAGAGGGAGAAAGAGTTAGTGGTGCTAATTGAAGACCTGCAGAAGCGATATTTCAGGGACGGCACACTAAAGAGAGAGCTTTATTATACCCGAATAAACCAGTATAATACAGAACTTAATGAGATAAAGAGGCAACTTCATGAAATCAAGGAAAAATAGTTTTTTGTGTTTATTTTTGTTGTTATTAGTGGTGGTCATGCTCCCCGCAGTTTTTTCTTTGAGTATAACTTCTGACAAAGGGCAGTATCTCAAAGGAGAGGAAATGAAAATAAGTGGAGAGTGTGTTGTGAATGATTTCCTGGATATAAGCGGCGAGAGCAATCAGGGCATGGTTTTTTCACAAAAAGTTGTATGCTCGTTATCAGGGAACTTTGAATTAAAACGCGAAATTGACTTTATTGATCCTGCGGGAGAATGGTTCCTTAAGGTGGCGTCCTCAAAAACCGAAACAAAAACAAGGATTTTAATCAACCAAGGACTTGAATCGAGTTATTATCTCATAACCTTTCTTAGTCCTACTCCAGGAAAATACAAGAGAACCTCTGATTTGGGGATTGTGGTAAAGGTAACTGATTCGGGGAGAGTGGTTTCTGATGCTAATGTAGTCACATGGCTTTTTGATGGGTTAAGAGCAGAGCTTGAGAATAAAGGCAACGGTGTTTATTCTCTTGATAGCGAAATTCCTTTTGATGCTGTACTTGGTACACGAGACCTCACGATTGTTGCAAAGTCTATGCAGGGGAGCAATACTTATGGAGGCGAGAATAGTATTGTTCTCGAAATCGAGAAATCTATAATAGAGATTGATGTTCTGGAGCCGAGTGCAAGAACCTTTGACATCACAAACACGGTTTCTTTTGAGATTGTTCCCTATTACTTCAACAACAAGACCCTAGAATCACAGTCTTTCGGACCC
>CAZEVB010000129.1:0-2587 GCA_964515835.1 uncultured archaeon
CTTTCCCCCCACAGTATTCTGCGAAAGGAAAAGTATTTGATGCTTTTTCTTATTACAGGTTACCCCCATTATGAGTATATGAAAAAGATTGTAACTAAAAATAAGAAAAAGCATCAAATAGTTTTCCTTTCACAGAATACAGTGGGGGAAAAGTTGAGCAAACTGGCCCTTGATTTTGTTAGGCAAGATACAAATAATTACAAAGTAGTTTACAAACTGCATCCGAATGAGTACCTGACATGGGAAACAGATTACCCTGAACTACAGGCAAGCAAAGACATAACTGTAATTAAAGATGATTCTGTTTCCCTTTATGCGCTCTTGAAGGAATCTGGGTTACAGGTTGGTGTTGCATCAACTACCTTATTTGAAGGTCTTGGTTTGGGTGTGGAAAAAACATTTATCTTGGATGCTGTGGGGTGGGAGCTTGTTGAACCGCTGATAACTGAGGGATATGTAATAAGAATTAAGAGTGCAAAGGATTTAATCCAAAAAATAGGGAAAAAAACCAAAAACATAAATGAACAGTATTTTTTTAAGAAAAACAGTGTTGAGAATATTATAAGGGAAATGGAGAAAATCCTGGGTCAACCAGAGGCGAGTCAATACAGCTGAGTGGATTTTATGACTGGAAAAGACAAAAATAATTGTCATAATTCCTGCAATAAAAGGAAGCAAGGGTGTTCCGAGAAAGAATGTAAAGTTATTGAACAAAAAACCATTGATAGCGTATTCTATTGAAGCAGCATTAAAGTCAAAGCACATCGAAAAGGTTGTTGTCTCGACTGACGATGAAAGTCATCAGTAGTACTTTGTAATAGTCAGAATCTGTTTGTAGAAAATAATCAAAATAAAGATTGCTAAAAGAATAAGTTTCACTGCAAACATCAGGACAAAGCCAGGGTTTAACCACTCAAAGACATAGAACAAAGATGTAAACCCAAGCATAAATGCCAGTGGCCAGCATAAAATCTTTAGCGGTGTTGTCCTCTGCTTCAGCACTATTTTCACGAAAAACCATGCAAGTGCAAACATTACAAAATACGAGATTAGTGTAGTCCACGCTGCAGCAATGTACCCGTACTTTGGGATAAGCACTGCGTTTAACAGGATATTAATGACTCCTGCAGTAAGCACTATTATTGAGGATAATATTGTTTTCTTCAGGTAAGTTAGGTATACGCCGTAAACATAGAACAGCTGGTAAAAAACATATCCTATTACCACCGGTGCAATTACTAGAAGGGCAGAATGGAACTTCTCTGCAACTAGTATGAGGACTATTTCTCTTGAAAATAAGATAAGGGCGAGTGCAGCCAGCAGGACAAGAGAGAATGTTTTTTTTACTAGATTGTCTATTCTTGCATGCTGTTTTTTTTTCGCAAACTCCATGAAATCGGGGACAAAAGCAGTTAAGGTTGCGCTGATTACAATAAGTAATATCATTCCGATATTGTATCCGAGGCTGTAGATGCCTGCCTCTGCTGTGCCTATTATGCCTCCAATCATTATCCTGTCAAATTGGGTAAGGATAACGCTGCTTAGTGCATATGGTATAAGCGGGAGGGAATATGTCAGTATGTACTTTAAATGCTTATTTTTAAACGATAGTTTGGAGTATTTTGACATTTTCACCATGAAATAAACCGAGAAAATAAAGCCTGTTATGAGACCTGCCCAGATGACTCCGAGATATCTATATTCTTTTAAGAGAAAAACAAATAACACAGCAATTATGAATGTTGACCATCCTTTCAGCACATTTATTTTTAAATCTTCTTTGCTTTTTTTTCGCGGGACCAGTATCTGCCTGTACATCGTATATGCTATCGCGAATAAGCAAGCCACTATCAGGTAGAATGGAAGTAATCCTGGGAGCTGCATAAAAACAGAGATTTGTTCCTGGAGTAACAGGTATAAAACAAATGTCGCGGCAAAGACAAAAGTCACTAGAATTATGCTTGTGCCCAAGAATTCTTTAAAGTCTCTGGTTTTTTCGTAATAATACCTACTTATTGCAGTATGCAGGTTTAATGACAAAAGAATTGTGAAGATTGCAACGTATGACATGAAAATAGCGAGTATTCCATAATCTTCAGGAGTAAAAAGCGCAGTAAAAACAGGTATCGAAATCAGGGATATTGCTTTGGTTGCGATGCCTGAAGCAAAATAGTTCTTTGCATGTTTAAGGTTGTTGAAGATATCACTATTCTTTATTTTAGCTAATAGTTTAGGATTTATGATTTTCATTATTCGCCCTTTGCCTTTTTACGAGTTACAAATCGTTATATTTCCGTGCTGTTCTGTTTGCTGTACTTGTCTGTATATATTGATTTGATTTGCCTTTAAAACTGAATTGATACAATCGTCTAATTTAGTTATTCTTTAAGAAATCAGTCTTTTGCGCATTTTTCAGAGTTCCACATGTGCTGCGGGTTTTCTTCTCTTTTAACCAGATATTTGCCTGCTACAAGGAAATCGATTCCTGTGCCCATCATACACCTGTAAGCTTCTTTTGGAGTGCAGACAATTGGCTCGCCTCTGATGTTAAAGGAAGTGTTAATCAGGATAGGCACAGAAGAGAGTT
>CAZEVB010000130.1:0-2569 GCA_964515835.1 uncultured archaeon
GCTTAGGTTACTGCCCCGAAAAAAAGACCTGCGGCAGATACCCACTAAAAACAGCTATTCTAAGCGAACAATAACACACCCATTGCGTAGAGTGGATCCGCGTGCCATTCACGGAATGACACTTATTTCGTATACATACAAAGTAAGTGTCCTCTGCGGGGACACACAGCTGTCAACTGGGCGAGCAGTTGGGGGATTGCCACAGCAATCGCCCGGCATGTCAACTGAGCCATCAGTTGATGCACGGGGCAGGATTCGAACCTGCGAAGGCACTAAGCCACCAGATCTTGAGTCTGGCTCCTTTGGCCGCTCGGAAACCCATGCTTTAACATAATAGATAATTCTCACTAACTAATAAAAACGCTACACCCAATAAAAAATTTAGAAAAATTAGAATTATTCAAATTCCAAGATGTCATCAACTTTAACTACAGGGTGTTTGCCGTGCATCAAACTAACTACTCCGTGCTGTCCCTCTTCCATGACATCAACAGAACTCTTGTCCAAATTTAGTTCTGTTACTTTGCACTCAATATTAGAGATAGTACATTTGTTCCCTAAACCTATTTTTCCAGCGATAACTGTCCCGGTAACCATTGTATTGCCTTTTAGTTCGTAAAGCCCTTCAACCCTGAACTTTGCCCTGCTCAAAAAATCGTTTATTTCCTCGGGTTCATCAGGACTCTTTGCATGATCCGGAATACACACTTCTTTTGCTTTCTTTTCCTTTCTAACAAGAACTTCTAAAATACCCATTACAAACCCCTATATAGTATGCCTGAAATGTGTTTAAAAAACTTATTTTAGGGGCTTTTAGAGGAAAAACAAGACTTTTTGGAAATAATCAGAATTCTTCGTCATTCTCTTGCCTTAACTTTTTTCGGTCATAACTTTCCCGAGAAGGATCACTGGCAACACCCAAATGTTCCTCTGAACACTCCCTGCACAAACCAGTAAGGCGATCATGAGTAAGTCTATCTATTTCTTTTCCGCAGATATCACAGGTCAACTTACCAGAAATCAAAAAATCACCACTAAATTCTTAAGATGATTGAATCAAATAGAATAAAAAGACCTTTTAGTGATTAAAGTGGTGCTCGAATTATGGAATCCGTTCTTTACATGGGTAGCCGTGCCGCTCTTTATTTTCCTTGCAAGAGTTTTGGACGTAAGCATGGGAACAATGAGAATGATTTTCATCTCAAAGGGCTACAAGAAATACGCTTCGCTTATCGGGTTCTTCGAAGTAATTATCTGGTTACTTGCAATTTCACAAATTATCAAAAACATTAACAGCATACACCTCATATTCGCGTATGCCGCAGGATTTTCAGTAGGCACGTATGTCGGCATCATCATCGAAGAAAAAATTTCTCTTGGAAAAGTCGTTTTACAGATTGTGACAACAAAAGCCGCTTTGGGGATAACAGAAGCACTAAGAGCAAAAGGATTCAAAGTCACCTGCATAGATGGCGATAGCACAGATGGAAAAGCAAAAATACTTTTTACCCTGATAAACAGAAAAGAGCTGACAAAAGCAATCAAGATTGTCAGGAAATTCAACCGCAGAGCATTCTATTCAGTAAGCGATGTCAAAGCAGCTTATGAAAAGATAGAAGAAAGTAACAGTAAAAGCTACAAAGACATCCTAAAATCAGTGTTTTTATTGAGAAAAAAATAGAAGAATGCTAATTAATGAAAACTCACCAAACTTTTTAATTAAATACCGAACACTGCCTGAACAACAAGGAAATAGAGTGCAAATAAAAAGAAGCAAAAGAAAAGAACCAGCATCGAGAGAATATAACTAGTTATTCTTGTTTTCTTTCTTTTTAGTTCAGCAAAATCTTTTTCAAGAACCAAATAAGGCAGGGCTAAGAAAGAACCATAACTAAAGAAAACATAGATTCCTGCTAACAAGTTTCCGCTGAGAACCATTGCAAAAACAGCACCTAATTGTTCAGTTAAAACACCATAAATCCCTGCAAAAGAAAAGAACTTTCTCAAGGAAAAGTCATACCTTTTAAGGATAAAAAAAGCACCAAGTGCAATGAAAGCATAATAACCAAAAGCAAAAATCAGGTCAGGCAAGGGATCAGGATGAAAAAGTGCTCTCTGTTCCGGCGGCAAAGGCAGCGAGTTAATGATTGCCAATAACTCAACAAAAAAACCTGTTAACAAAGCAATTGCAAAAAACTTAATAGGCAAGGACCGGAAACGTTTTAACAAAAAAGAAATCTTTTCTCTTAAAAGGTAAACTACTAAGAACAATGGAAAGAACCATATTGGTCCGGGAGCAGTAACTATAAGAACCAAGAAAGCAAGAAGAATAATTAGAATTGTTTTCAGTTTGCTAAGAACCATGAAAAATAATTAGCATAGAAGTATATAAGTGTAACGAGCAGAATGAAAACAGTGTCATGCCTTTGCATGGCACGCGAACGGTCCCTACGCAATGGGACACGCAGGGGACGTAAGCAACTACAAACAGTTAGAATCCCTTTAATCTCTAACTATTAGAATAATTAAAGTAATATATAACCTCAACCTTACTTTTGACATGAAAAAA
>CAZEVB010000131.1:0-2558 GCA_964515835.1 uncultured archaeon
CAAATGGAAAAACAGGGAATAGGGACTGCATTGCCGTTGAATCAATACCTTACCTTAAAAAATACCTTCTGTGGCTTGAAGAAAATAAGAGCCTGATTAAAAAGGGTTTTGAGGACAGTATTTGGCTTAATGTCAATAAAAGCGGTTGGATTAGGAATTATGGTTCTAAATTAAGGGATGCTGTGAAGGAAAGGGGAACCCAAATTAGCAGGGATGGTATCGGAGCCGTAGTGAAAAGGGCGGCTAACAAAGCAGGAATAAAGAAGAGGGTCTGGACTCACTTAATGAGGCACTCTTCAGCCACTTACTGGGCACAGTTCATGAACGAATCAGAAATGAGGATAAAATTTGGGTGGAGCAAAGAAAGCACAATGCCCTCAGTATACATTAACCTCGATTACTCGAAAGTAAAGGAAAAGCAGTTGAAGAAAGCGGGAAAATGGAAAGAACCGGATACTAATGAAAAAGAAATGTTCAAAGTCAGGGAGTGTCCTTTCTGTTCTGTTGAAAACCCTGTTGGTGCAGAGTTCTGCTTCAAGTGCGGCAAACCGGTTACTGTCAACAAAATTAAGGAAGCCGAAAAGGAATCCAATGCACTGCAGACAACACAATCAATAATAAGTGAACTCAAGCGCCTTGAAGAAAAAGGGTTTAATCTCCAGGTGTTCAACAATTTCATGGAAGAATGGGCCAAAAACAAGCCTGAATTAAGGGGGCAATAAAATGGCTGGTGACATCGGGGATTTGGTAATAGGTCTAAAGTTCAGTAAAAGGTTAAAGGAAAACACTGAAATCCAGAAAAAACAATTAGAGGTTCTCAAAGAGATAATGGGATTGCTCAAAAAATGAAGCACTATTTTCCAACTATGCAGATTCTTCTCTTGGACTCCTTGTTTTCTCCGCCTACTACAACGATTTTGTTTTTCTCGTCAATTATTGGCCGGTCCTCATGCTTCGGGTTTTCATATGCTCCCCAGATTTCACTGTACTTTATTCCTTCAATGCTGTTAACTCTTATCAGGTCGCCGTACTTTGCGTTCACATCTATTATGAGGAAACGATTAAGGGCGAGTGAGTCAAAACCCTGTCTTGCTGATATGTTACAGTTTTCTGTTACATCCATGAAATCACCTAAAAGAATTCCTTCCCACTTTCTATTTAAAAGTGATTTAACCCGTTGTACGGGGAAAAGGTCAGTAAAGTATTTTAAAAAACAGGAAAGGGTTTGATATAAGATGAGTAACAATAAATTTGATGAGCAGCTCCTGGAAGGGTTTGATACTGAATTCAACCTTGATGAAGGAAAACTCAAGAGGTTCCTTTCAAAGGCAGGAATAGACGAAGGAGCAATAAAAGAACAGGACTTATACAAGTTAGGCTGCGGGAAATTCAATGGAACAGAGTTTATAGTCAACAATGCAGGGGCTTTGTTCTTTGCAGTCAAGCCACAGGAATTTGTAGAGCACAGTTACATTACCTGCGCCCTTTATCAAGGCACGGGAATGGCTTCTGTAATAGACAGAAAGGATTTGGAAGGGGACTTGCTTTCACTCGTTGACGAAGCAGAGGCTTTCGTGAAAAGGCACACTCGGTTAGCTTACAGGTTTGACGGCTTCAAAAGAATTGATATTCAGGAATACCCTTATGACGCGATAAGAGAAGCAATCATTAATGCGGTTTGCCACAGGGATTATTCCCTTGGAAACAATGTTTTTGTGAATGTGTTTGAGGACAGGGTAGAAATAATTTCTCCTGGAAGCATTCCTAATGACCTGAGCATAAAGCAGGTGTACGGAACAAGCAACCCCCGAAACCTGAGGATAGTTGACCTGTTCAAGAAAGCTGGTTACATTGAAAAGCTTGGTTCGGGATTGAAAAGAATGGATGAATTGATGCTGGTTCATGGTCTCAAAAAACCTGTTTATGAAACAAACAATGCTTTCTTCAAGGTTAAGTTTTTCGGGCCCGGAAAAAACATTCTTGAATTAGTGAGACCCTCAAAAGAACTGGATTTAAGGGAACTTGGATTAAACAAAAGGCAGGTTGATGTACTAAACCACCTGCAGGAAAAAGGCAGTTTAACAAGAAAAGAAATAGAAGAATTCTTGGGCACCACGAAAAAAACGACAACAAGAGACCTTAGTGAATTAATTGAAAAAGGCTTTGTGAAGCGCGAAGGCAAATCAAAAAAAGCCAGGTACACACTCAATAGCTAATGTCCCACAACAAGCCAGAATGTCCCGAAAATGTCCCGAAAAGATAAGGCAAAAATGCCTTAACAGGGAGTAGAAAAGGCAGGAAAAAGCCCCAAATAACGAGAAAACGGCTTGCAGGTTAATTAATAATGCAGGAAACATGGAGAAGCAGCCTAAGCAGGAAAAGAAGTCTACCTCGGAGAGAAACTTTGCATAGAATATAGAGGATTAATTGAGTTGGTTTTTTGTGAGTAAAGAGTTATTCTGTCCTAAGTGTTTTTCGTTTGATGTTCGGCCGACCTTTGCAATTGGGAGTAGTTGTAAAGTTAATATTGTCTGCAGGAACTGTGATTATGAAGGTTT
>CAZEVB010000132.1:0-2517 GCA_964515835.1 uncultured archaeon
TATGGTAGCTAAGAAAAATATTCAAGAAGCTTTAACGTTTGACGACGTTCTTATTGTTCCTGCCTCATCAAAGATTTTACCTTCTGATGCATCGCTCAAAACCAATTTAACAAAGAACATTAAGTTGAATCTTCCGCTTATAAGTGCGGCAATGGACACGGTTACAGAATCAGGCACAGGAATTGCTATTGCAAGAGAAGGCGGAATAGGAATAATCCACAAGAACATGAGTGCAGAAAATCAGGCAGCAGAAGTAGAGAAAGTGAAAAGGTCAGAATACTGGGTTGTCACACAGCCAATAACAATCGAACCAAAAACAACTATTTCTGAAATTAATGTACTAAAAAAAGAATTCGGAATCAGCTCTTTTCCTGTTGTACAAAATGGAAAACTGATTGGTTTAGTTACTAACAGGGACATGCTTTTTGAACAGAAAGAAAACAAGAGAGCAGAACAGATAATGACCAGGAAACTTATAACAGTCAGCAAGATGGTTGAACTGGAAGAAGCACAAGAGATTCTACATAAAAATAAGGTTGAGAAACTCCCTATTGTCGATGCAAAAGGCCACTTAAAAGGAATAATTACTATTACAGATATACTGAATGCAGTCAAATACCCTAATGCAAGCAAGGACAAAAGAGGAAGACTGATTGTCGGAGCCGCAGTTGGACCAAACGACGACAAGAGAATAGAAGCACTCCTAGAAAAAGAAGTTGATGTTATTACAGTTGACACTTCACACGGACACAGCAGGAACGTAATTGATGCAGTAAAAAGATTCAAGAAAAAATATGATATCGATATTATTGCAGGAAACGTTGCAACAGCAGATGCAACAAAAGCACTCATAAAAGCAGGCGCTGATGCAGTAAAAGTAGGTGTCGGACCCGGAGCAATCTGCCTTGAAAAAGATGCCCTAATTACAATGGGAGATTATTCAACCAAGAGAATTGAAGATGTTTGTGTCGGGGATGAAGTCATAACTCACAAAAACAGGAGTAGAATTGTCACTAAAAAGTACAAACGCAAACATAACAATTATGTCTGCAATATTAATGTCAATGGTTCCCCTGACAAGATAAAAATAACTCCAAATCACCCTGTTTTTGCAGTAACTTTTGATGTCAATGAAAAAAAGATAGCTAAATTTGGTGCTAAATATTATTTTGAAAAGAAGAAACACAATAAAGGTCTGAAATGGGTTGAAGCTGACAGAATAAAAAAAGGAGATGTGCTTGTTGTACCGAGAACTACCCTGAGAACCGAGGAAAAACATGTTTTTGACCTTGCACAGTATGTCTCAGAGCACCTGTATGATGAGGACTTCGTTTGGACAAAAAAAATTGGTTTTAATCCAAACGAAAAATCTTATAACCAATTAGCAGAAAAATTTGACACCACCCCAAGAATAATAGGAAATATTGTCCACGGAGGAAACTCCTTAAACATGGGTTTGAACAAAAAGGTTAACCAGCATCTTGAAACTATACAGTATGCAAGGGAAATCCATTCTAACAGAATAAATCGTTTTATTGAACTTGATGAAAAACTAATGAAGTTAATTGGTTACTTTGTCTCAGAAGGGTATGTTTCCGGTGCAAATAATAACAGGCAGTTGTGTTTTACATTCTCAAAGGAAGAAAAAGAATACCAAAATGAAATCGTTGACCTTATAGACACTATTTTTGGTTATAGTTCCTCAAAAATAATTGAAAAAAAAGATAAGAATGCTGCAACAGTACATGTTTTTTCACATATAATTGCATCGTTCTTTGAAAGAGTATTTCCTCTTGGGTCAAGAAACAAGAAGATACCAAAAATACTGCTCAACCAAGACACAAAACTTCTGGAAGAATTCATTTCGGGGGCATTCAATGGAGACGGGACAATAAAAGACTACCGAAGGGCCAGTTATAAAACTGTTTCCCCTTCTCTGGCATTCCAGATTAGCGAGATATTAACAAGACTTGGTTTCCTGCCGTCAATTAATTCAGAGAAAAATAAAAACAAAAACTGGGGCACTGCCTTCAGAGTCAGCATCTCAGGAAAACAATATGAAGAATTCATGAAAAGAATTTATCCACAAGAAAAAATCATAAAAGCCGCTTCCTCAAAGCAACAAGTTTGGGCTGACGAAGAATACATCTATTTGACAGTCAAATCCAACGAAAAACAACTAAAACAAACAGACGTCTACAACCTTGAGGTTGACGAGGATAACTCTTATCTGACTAACAGGATTGCTGTACACAACTGCACAACAAGAGTCATTGCAGGAGTCGGAGTACCACAGTTAACCGCAATAATGGAATCAGCGAGAATAGCTGATGATTACAATATACCAATTATTGCTGATGGTGGCATAAAGTACAGCGGGGACATCACAAAAGCACTTGCAGCAGGGGCTTCAAGCGTAATGATTGGAAGCATCTTTGCAGGCTGTGACGAAACACCCGGAAAAGTTATTTTCCTTAACAACAGGAAGTTCAAACAATACAGGGGCATGGGCTCTTT
>CAZEVB010000133.1:0-2514 GCA_964515835.1 uncultured archaeon
GGGAGATAAACTTCAACCTCCTGTTTTACTAGAGTGCTTTTTAATTCATCAAGGATAGTTGTGTTCAGCGATTCTTCAAAAGATGAAATATCATCAGGCAGGAGAACCAACATAGAGAGATCCTCGCCCTTGTAAGGCAACTCCAGAACCTGAATACCAGTATTTTCAGTGTACCTGAATTCCTCGTCAAACAAAGACATCATATCAACAATAACTGTTTCTGTTTCAGAAACATGGAAATCTGTTTCTTGTGTGTCCTCTTCCTTGAATTGTGTTAACCAGTCTCCCTTGAAGTAGACTGCATTTGTTAAGACTAATTTGGTTGCAGGAGTAATCATGCCTGCAGGAATCAAATCCTTTATCTTGTCATTGGTCTGGTCTTCAACCCACTTGTTTATTGTCTGCCTTGAAGCCTCTGTCGCACCTATAAAGTCCATATTTGTGAGACCTGCATCGTAATAGGATGCAACTGTTTCAAAGTATTCGGGAAGGAAAGGATAATCTTCCTGTGCCCAGAGCGCATTGGCTGTGCTTAACTGATAATCTTTGTTGTTGAAGTTTATCAAATTGTAAAGCTTTGCAAAAGAAGGTCTCATTACATCCTGACCCGAAAAATAAAAAACATTCTTCATTTCAGCTGCTGTTTCTTCCCGCGCACCTTCATAAGTCATTGCCAAGGCACTCGAAATGCTCCAGGGAGAAAAGAAAACATTTCCAGGATTTTCCCTGAATTTTGCGTAAGCATCAAGAGCAAACTGATTGTTCCCTGAAACTGTTTCCAAAACACCCGCATCGGTTGCCAAACTGTCATCAAGACGTTCTTTCAGCAGATCTTCAGTACAGCCAGACAAAAGCAAGACTGATAACAGGGCTAAAACGATAATCTTTTTCATCTAACAAACAGTGTTCACGATAGTATAAAAGTGTTTGGCTTTGATTAGGGAAAAAAGTAACTATTCGTTCGCCCATGCAGACATCTGATCAAGATCCTTTATTTGCTGATTCAAGACAGCAACCTTTTCATTTATCTTGTCGAGCGCCTTGCTGCTTACTTCCATCCTGAATTCTTTTATCTGACCCGCATACTTTGCCAGTTTTTTGTCGTTCTTGTAGACTATTGAATAATTGACTGTCTCAACAAGATTCTTCCTGTACTCGGAATCCTCAACAAAAGTTTTTATCATTGGCTGCCAGCGCTTGTCAGCAACAAGATTAACAGGCAGTTTTATTGAATCAACATCCTTTTTGTAATCCTTGTCAGTAGCATATTTCAGGGTGTGTTTCCAGAACAATGGTTCCTTGAATTTCAGGACTTCCTGTGTCAGCTCGTAATTCTTTGCAGCAGAATGTTTTTTCTTCCATGCAAAATACTGTTTATCGTAAATAGCCTTTCTTTCTTTCAGTTCTTTTGTTTTTTGTTTTATGTTAAGTGCATCCGGGTAAAGCAGTTTCGGCCAGTTCTTTATCCTGTTTCCAACAGAGACAACGCCGCCTCTCTCAAAATATCTTTTCAGGGAATCTGCTCTCTCCTTGTCCTTTGAAATTCCCTTGAACTTTTTAGAGAAATCACCATAGGCAGAAAAAATGTGACTCATTTCGAAAGAAGAGAAGTGCAATAAGTTTAAAACTCTTCGACTTTCATTTATTAGTAATGACTAACAAAAAAGAAATTACAAAATTGTTTTTCGAGGCAGGCAACCTAAAGATGGTTCCGCGGTCTGGATGGTTCCTTTGCGGGGTCAAGCAACCGGAGAGCGTGGCAGAGCACAGTTACAGGACCGCACTGATTGCTTACGTACTTGCAGAAAAAAAAGGCCTTGACAATGCAAAAGCAATGAAGATGGCGTTGTTTCATGACCTGCACGAATCAAGAATAAATGATGCCCATAAAGTGGCTGCAAGATACATGAACAAAAAAGAAACAGAAAAAAAAGCTGTTGACGCACAGGCAAAAGACTATGGTTTCCTAAAAGAATATTCTCCGCTAATGAAAGAACTTTTTGAAGAAAAAACCGAGGAAGCAAAAATAGTTATTGACGCTGACTATCTTGAATGTGCTTTTCAGGCAAAAGAGTACCTCGAACAGGGATACAAGAATGCACAGGACTGGCTTGACAGAATAGGAGAAAGATTAATTACAGAAGAAGGAAAAGAGATTTTTAAGATTCTTCTCACATCAGATTCAAAAGAATGGTGGGAAAACCTGAAAAAACAATAAAAAAAACCAAAAGGTGATAGAATGTTTCCGGGATTAGGAAAAATGAATCCAAAGCAAATGCAGGGCATGATGAGGCAACTTGGCATCAAGTCAGAGGAACTTCCTGCAGAAAGAGTAATTATAGAACTCACAGACAAAAAAATAATTATTGAGAACCCCAGTGTCAGCGCAATAGACATGCAGGGAAAAAAGACCTACACAGTAATGGGTGACGAGAAAGAAGAAGAAAAAGGCGTTCCTGAAGCAGACATAAAAATGGTTGCAGAACAGGCAAATGCAAGTGAAGAGGACGCAAA
>CAZEVB010000134.1:0-2512 GCA_964515835.1 uncultured archaeon
TGGCAAAAGTAAGGGGACATACAATCGGATTTATTTTCCAGACTTTTAATCTTATTTCAAGAATCAGTGCGCTTGAGAATGTTATGCTGCCATTGTGGTTCCAGGGAATTCCAAAGAATGAAAGAGAAGGAATCGCAAAACAAAAACTTGAGGCAGTTGGTTTGGGTGACAGGATTAAACACAGGCCTAACGAGCTTAGCGGCGGACAAAGACAGAGAGTGGCAATTGCAAGGGCATTAGCAGTTGATCCTTCAATTATTGTTGCTGATGAACCGACAGGAAACCTGGATTCAAAGTCAGGTGAACAGATTCTGGAGATAATTGATCGCCTGTACAGGGAAGAAGAAAAAACAATTATCATGATTACACATGAGAACTATGTTGCACAGAGAGCAGAGAAAACAATACATTTAAAAGATGGAAAAATAATAAATACTGAGTACCATAAACATTAAACTAAGTAAAATGAGGGTGAGGAAAATGATGAAAAAACTGTTAATAGTGTTTGTTCTAGGACTGTTCTTGGTTTCAGCAAATGCTGCTGATCTTGATATAACTGCAGTAAATTATGATCCTGCTCCGGCAATACCGGGAGCCTATGTTAACTTATGGATTCAATTGAAGAACATTTCATCATTCGATGCAGAGGATGTTATCTTCACCCTTGACATGAAGAAAGATCATGGTACTGGGACTTATCCTTTTTCGCTTGACAGCGGAGTGAATACAACAAAGACTTTTTCCTCATTGAAAGCAAAGCAGTCAGTAATAATTGAGTACAAAATAAAGGTTGATAGTGATGCTCTTGACGGAACATACTCTATAAACCTTAAATATGGTGAAGACAACAAGATAGCTAAAGGAAGAGATTTGAGTATCAGAATCTTAAACAGAAACCCTGATGTTGTAATAATAAACTCAGAGCCTGCAGAAGTGTCTGCCGGTGAACTGGTTGACATGACTGTTAAAATAAGAAACATTGGTTATGGCGAAGCACGGGATATAATGGTTGGAGTTGATGAGGACAGGACTGTTACCTCAACTGGTGTTGTCGTTGAAAGAGAATTTTCAATTGCAGGAAGCAGTTCTGTGTATGCGGGCAATCTTGATGCTGAAGGAGAAAAAATCATTACCCTAAAATTAGCGGTTAGTCCTGAAGCAGAAATGAAAACTTACAACATTCCAATAAGCATCAAGTACAAGGACAGCAACTTTAATGCATACTCTGTCACAAAGTACCTGGGAGTTATGATTAAGGATGATGCTGAAATTGATGCAATAATCAGCAGTACAAGCCCTGCACCATATCTGGGAGGAACAAGCGAGCTAGTAATTGACCTTTTTAACATTGGTTCCGGGGATGCAAAGTATGTTGTTGCAGAAGTGAGTGCAGAGAACATTATTATTGACACTCCAAAAATTTTCATTGGTAGTTTAGAGCCTGACGACTTTGATTCATTCAAGATAAAAGCGACTGTAAGCAATGAAACCGAAGCAGGACCAGTACCAGTAAAACTTACAATAACCTATAAGGATGGTTACTCTGAACCAAAAGTCATTGAAAAGACTTTGATGCTGACAGTTGGTTCATTTGCAGATGTTTCTCAGGGCGGAGGCATTGACATCTGGTTCCTTGTAGTAGTGGCTATTGTTCTGTTTTGGGGCGGAAAAAAGGCATATAAGAGGATAAAGAAAAAGTGACGAGGATTAAAATGCCTCTTATTGACTTTGAATTGCCCTCTATTGCAGTAAGGAACATTGTCCAACAGAAACAGAGAAGCTATCTTACTCTTTCCGGTATAATCATAGGAATCATAATTATTGTTGCCCTGCTGAGTATCGGCCAGTCAATGCAGAAGAGCATTGAAATAGAGTTTGAATCAATGGGAATGAACAGCCTGTTTTTAGAGCCCGGCAGCGAAGAAAATATGATGACTAGTGCGGTTGCCCGGACAATCAGGGAGTCGGATATTCGTCTTGTTGAATCTATTCCTGGAGTGCATGAAGTAATACCTTTTTATGAGGCCAGTGGTCAGTTAACAAGAGGAAAAGAAAGTACTGGAGTGATTATTCTCGGAATTGACCCAGACCAAATACATATCCTGGAAAGAATGGGTTATTTAGACGTTACAGTCGGCAGGGACGTAAAGAAAGGCGACAAATACAACATGGTTATCTATGAGGATTTTGCTTTAAATGCATTTGATGAAGAACTCAAGCTGAGAGAGAAAGTAGAGGTGGATGAGATTCCGATGCGCATAATCGGGATAAGCAAACCTAATTCATTCATGGGATTCAGTTTCTCTAACATGATAATAATCACTAAAGCTGCTGCACGGGAGCTGTTTGATGCTGAAGATCCTGTAGAAGTAATGATAACTGTCTCGGACAAGAGCAGGCTAACAGAAGTCAAGGAAGAAATAGAAACTGTTCTTGAGAAGGCACATGGAGAGAAAGATTTCTATATTATGTCCTCAGAAGACATGCTTGCAAGTGCAGGAATTGTACTGAA
>CAZEVB010000135.1:0-2477 GCA_964515835.1 uncultured archaeon
ATGGGTATCTTCAGTGGTTTTGTCAGCGATAAGAATGTTAAACTGATTGGAGTTGAAGCAGGAGGAATGGGTATCGAAACAGGAAAGCATGCTGCACGCTTTTCAGACCCGCAAAACGGAAGGTTAGGAATTCTCCATGGAACCTTTACTTATGTTCTGCAGGATAAATACGGACAAATTTATAACACACACTCGGTTTCTGCAGGGCTGGATTATAGTGCTGTCGGACCGGAACACGCTATGCTGAAAGAAATGGGAAGAGCAACATACACCTACGCTACTGATGAAGAAGCACTCAAAGCATTCAGGTTTCTGGCAGAAGAAGAGGGAATCATTCCTGCTTTGGAGTCAGCACACGCAGTTGCATATGCCCTAAAGTACGCAAAAAAATGTGCTAAGGATGATGTAATTGTGATTAATCTAAGTGGTAGGGGCGATAAAGACATTTTTGAAGTTGCACGTCTGGAAGGTAATGAAATATGAACCGCTACGAAGAAATGTTCACTAATTTGGAGAAAAAGAAAGAGAAAGCATTAATTAGTTTTGTCGTACTCGGAGACCCGAATGAGAAACAATCAGAGAAAATAATCCAGAAACTGGTTGATTCAGGCTCTGATGCTCTTGAACTAGGTCTGGCGTTCTCTGATCCGATAGCAGACGGCCCCACTATACAGGCGGCTGACCAGAGAGCACTTGAAATAGGCATGAACCTGGCTAAAGCATTTGAAATAATTTCTATTGTTAGGAAGAAGAATCCTTCAGTGCCTATAGGCCTGCTTGTTTACTGTAACCTTGTTTACAATTATGGTGTTGAAAGATTTTATGTGAAACTTGGTGATGTTGGTGTAGATTCTGTTCTCATTGCAGACCTTTCTTTGGAAGAATCAGACCATTATCTGGAGCAGGCAAAGAAAAATAAAGTGAAACAGATTTTTATTATTGCTCCGACAACAACACCAGAAAGAATAGAAAAAATAACCCGCAAGGCAAATGGCTTTATTTATCTTGTTGCTGTTGCAGGCATTACAGGTGCAAGGGAATCAGTTAAAGGAGAAACAATTGAATTGCTGAAAAAAACAAGGGAAAAGACCTCGCTGCCTTTATGTGTCGGTTTTGGTGTCTCCAAGCCAGAGCATATAAAAGCACTTTCAGAAGCAGGTGCTGACGGACTCATTGTTGGTTCTGCAATCGTGAAACTAATTGAAAAAAACCTGGAGAATGAACAGAAAATGCTTGAGGACATTGGAAATTATGCAAAGAAAATGAAAGAAGCTACACTATAAAGCATTCTTTTTTATTCTTGCTGTCCGAAGCGCAATATATAAATATAGTATGCAATTCAAAGAGATAAGAAAGGTGGTATTATGAAGATTAGCGTTTTAGTCAATGACAAGGCAAAAGAAGGTTGTACCGAAGAACACGGACTCTCATTGTTTATTGAGCACAATGGCAAGAATATCCTTTTTGATACAGGCGACGAAGCTGCAATATTTGAAAATGCCGAAAAATTAGGCGTTGACCTTGCCAAAGTAGATGTATTAGTGCTCAGTCACGGTCATCATGACCACACTAATGCCATTGAAAGCCTCTGGGACAAAGAAATAAAGCCAAAGGTAGTCTGCCACGAAAAAGTATTTGTAAAAAGGTACGATAAAAAAGGCGATATTTACATTGGCGCACCAGTCACAAAATTTGAAGTTGAATCAGAAGCAGAACTGGTTATGACAAAAGAACCGCTGGAAATCATGCCCAAAGTATTCTTTTTGGGAGAAATAACAAGAAAAAGCGATTTCGAGGGAAGAAGAAACATCGGATATTACTTTGACAATGACAGGAAAAAGGATGACTTTGTTGTTGATGATTCTGCATTAGCAATAAAAACAGACAAAGGACTTGCAGTTATAGTCGGTTGTTCACACTCAGGAATAACAAATATCTGCGAGCACGCAAAAAAGGTTACAGGCGAAGAAAAGATTTATGCACTAATCGGAGGCCTGCACCTGCACGACGCTTACCCAAATATTATTGCAAAGACAATCGAATACCTTAAGTCACAGAAAATAGAAATTTTAGTTCCTTTGCACTGTACCGGAGAAGAAACCCTTGAAGCATTCAAGGAAGAAGCACTTGGTTTTAAGGAAGTTCTTGCCGGAGAAAGCATAGAACTCTGATTAACAGGAAAATATTATAAGAAGCTCCAAGCATAATCTATTATGACTAATGCCGTGATTGCAGTTGAAAAGACACCTGAAATAAATGCAGTTGTCAGTGCACCTCCTTCTAAAGCATACACACTCAGGGCACTATTCATAGCTTCTCTGGCAAAAGGAAAAAGCACGCTGAATAATGCCCTGCATGCTGATGACCAGAAATATGCCGCAGATGCTCTCTCAGAATTAGGTGCAGAGATTTTATTTAACGGCAATGACTTTCTGGTTAAAGGAAACTCAGGAAAACCAGTTGCACCAGAAAAAACT
>CAZEVB010000136.1:0-2436 GCA_964515835.1 uncultured archaeon
TGGCAAAAAAAAGATATTTTGTTCTAATAGGGATAATCCTTTTCGCATTCATCTTGCTGAATTTGGACCTAAACATGATTGCCTCGGTTATTCTTGGTGCAGACACTTTCTTCCTTGCCTTGGCTCTCTGTTTGGTTGCTGTGATTCTGGTCGGCAAGGGCTTCAAGTGGATGCTCATAATAAGGGCAACTGGTAATGATTATTCCCTGTTAGAGTCAATTAAAGTATTTTGTATAGGTTTTTTTCTGAGCATGCTGACTCCCGGCAGGATAGGAGATCTCTCAAGAGCCCTCTATTTAAAAGAAAAAATGCCGATAGGTTCCGCGTTATCAACAGTAATAATCGACCGCCTTATTGACATTGCAATAATTCTGTTCCTTAGTTCTTTCTCAATAATCGGTTTTGCTTACCTTTTCGAGATAGTTGTTTTTCCTCCTGAACTCCTTCTCATAATCCTTGTTGCTTTTCTTTTGGCTGCAAGCCTCTTCATGAAAAAGAAGTACGCAAAAATGTTCCTGAAACCGTTCTACAACATGTTTGTTCCGGAAAAACTGAAGGAAACATTCAAACTTAATTTTGCTTCATTCTACTCTTCTCTTGCTAACTTACGCAGCAAAAAGCTCTTGCTTTTGTCAGGGGTTTTAGTAGGGTTAATGAACTGGTTCTTCTCAATCGGAGTCGGCTATCTGATTGCACTTTCCTTGGGCATCGAAATACCGTTCTTCTTTTTTATTCTCGTCATCCCGATGCTTTCATTAATAGAACTCGTGCCAATAAGTATTTCCGGCATAGGCACGAGGGACATGGCAGTAATCTTCCTCTTCTCCTTCTATTCAGTTACTGCGGAATCTGCAGTTGCCTTCTCATTGCTTTACCTTTTCTTAGGTTATTTCACAGTAACCCTGATAGGTGCCTTGCTCTTTATGTCACAGCCACTGGAACTCGATTTGCTCAAACAAAAGCATGGTTAGAGGACTGCTGTTATGCTGGCAGAAGAACCGCCTATTTGCGCTTGTGGCTTTTTTCTGTCAAGCCTTTTCTTTTTCGCGATTCAGGTTCCCGCAGGTAATTTTCAGGTGCAGTTACTTTTTCCCCTGCCTCTATTTCAAGTTTTTTCCTTGCGTCCCCAGCAATCTTTCCGCCTGTTCTTGCAGCTTTTTTGTTTTGGATGAACCCTTGAGCATTCTTGCTTCTCGTTATCTTGGTTGTTGATGCTTCTCCTAGCATTGTGAAAATCAGTTCCAGGTCATTCATGTGGTCCCTTAGGTTTTCCCTTTTAATGTTCTTGAATTTTTTGTATTCTTCCACGGTTTTCCCGAATGTTGCTTCACTTATTTCGTTTGTCAGGATGGCATATTCCCTGTTTTCCTCTACGCCTCTTTTCTTCCATTCTCCTGTGAGCTCCTGCCTTACTGCTATGCCCCTCACACGTTTTTCAATCCACTCATACGAGTATCCTTTTGCCTTGTAGAGTTCCTTCATCCTTTCCTGTGCAAGCTCAGGGTCTTCTATTTCCTGCACTCTTTCATAACCGACTTGCGCAAGCCATCGCTTGAACGGCTCTGCTTTCGGTGAGGGGATGGACTGAATTAATCTGAATATTGTTTTGGTGTTTGCGCAGTCTGTTTCATAGTATTTGCCATCACTGGCCGATAATTTCAGTTGGTTACAATTTGTAACCACCTCGCTTCCCTCTTCTTTCAGGCGGTATTTAAGCACTTTCCAATAATTTCGGGCATCTTCACTTTCTGAGAGTATGGCTACAATGTCAGTAACAGAGTAAAACCACTCTTCCTTATGCCAGACTCTCCTGACCTTTACTCCCTGAAAAACAACCAAAGCCTTTTCTTCATCCATTTTCAATACACATTAATCCTTTATTGTCTAATTAAAAAACAGGCGAAGAACACTTTAAAACGCTGTTGGGACCTGTCTGCCGGTGCGGGGCACAGCCTATTATTAGGACAATCTTCGTGACATCTGCCTTTTAATTGTTTTTGCAGCAGCTTTTGATAATATGAAGTTAGTTATAACAATTCCTGCTTTCAATGAAGAAAAAACTATTGAGAAAGTAATTAATGAAATCCCAAAAAAGATTTTCGGAATTGACAAGATAGAGATTCTTGTGATCGATGATGGTTCAACAGATAGAACCTCTGCAGTTGCAAAGAAAGCAGGTGCAAAGATAATCAAAAACAAGAAAAACCTTGGTTTGGCAAAAACTTTCAAGAATGGTTTGAATAAGGCTCTTGAAATGGGTGCGGACATTATCGTGAATACAGATGCTGATTTTCAGTACAATCAGAAGCAGATTCCTTTAATTGTTAAACCAGTTCTCGCTGGAGATGCAGACATCTGCTTAGGTTCAAGGTTTAAAGGAAAAATAGAGTACATGCCTTTAAGAAAGAACCTCGGCAATCGTATCGCTTCATTAGT
>CAZEVB010000137.1:0-2420 GCA_964515835.1 uncultured archaeon
TGTTTGCTTTTATTAGTGGAAAGATAATGGATTGTTTAGGAATAAAAAACAATGAATTCAAGAGGTGGGGAGAATGAGTTTTAGGGATTATGTTGAAAGCCTGAAAAATCTTCAGGTTGTAAAGAAGGGAGTTTCAAGAAAATTAGAGGCAAGTGCAGTAATAAACGAGCTTGTGGACAAGCCTGTTCTTTTTGAAAAAATAAAAGAATCCGAATTCAGAGTAGCAGGAAATATTTTCCCGACAAAACAATCAGTTGCAGATTACCTTGGCTGCAAGCTATCTGAATTGATTCCGGTAATAACAAAAGCAATTGAAAACCCCTCAAAACCAGAGGTTGTTGAAAATGCTCCCTGTCAGGAAGTAGAACTTAATGAAATTGATTTAGATAAAATACCTATTCTTTTCCACTGTCAGAATGACGGGGGAAACTTTATTAGCAGCGGTGTAGTTGTTGCAACCCATACAGAACATGGGCAGAACCTAGATTTCCACAGGAGCATGCAAATTTCTAAAAACAAGTTCTCTGTAAGGATAGTTCGGAAAAGGCACTTTGACCAGTACCTGAATGAACAAAAAGAAATGCCGATTGCTATCTGTATAGGAAACGGTGCCGAAGTGCTCGTGGCAGCAGCAACTTCTGTCGAAATAGGTCAGAACGAATTGGAGATTGCTAACTCCCTTAAGCCAATCAGAGTAGTTAAGGCAAAAACCTTTGACGCTTACATTCCAGCAGACTGCGAGTTTGTCTTAGAAGGAACTATTTCCCTTGAAGAAAAAGCAGATGAAGGTCCGTTTGTTGACCTCACAGAAACACAAGACATAATCAGACAAGAACCAGTCTTCACAGTCAAAAAAATAACTCACAGGAAAGATGCTATTTGGCAGGCACTCTTACCGGGAAAATTAGAGCACAAGGTTCTAATGGGAATGCCACGCGAACCAACTATCTTCAAAAAAGTAAACGAATCAGGAGTAAAGTGCCTTGATGTTAATGTTAATGCAGGTGGCTGCTCTTGGCTTCATGCACGCGTAAAGATAGACAAGAAAGACGATGAGGATGGCAAGAAAGCACTGCAGGCTGCTTTTGAGGGACACAAGTCCTGTAAGCACATTTTTGTGGTTGACAAAGACATAGACATCTACAACGACCAGAATGTAGAATGGGCAATGGCCACAAGGTTCCAGGCAGACAAGGACTTTGTAATGAAGGACAAGGAAAAAGGCAGTTCCCTTGATCCGAGTGCAGACCCTGAAAACAATTTTACGACCAAATGCGGATTTGACCTGACAAAACCATTGGTTGCCAAAGGAAAGAACTTTGAGAAAGCAGAGTTCCCGAAAGCAGAACTCAAGGACTATGGCTTGGAGTGATTTGTATGAACCTGACAAAAGAAGAAAACAAAATGCTTGAAGGAAAGCAGGGTAATGCAGTAAAGAAGAGCATGGAAATAATTACTGCTCTTGGTGATATTTATGGTGCAAAGAGGCTGATTGACGTGACCTCTGTGCAGATTGCAGGAGTCAGTTATGCCAACCTCGGTGATGCGGGTCTTGAGTTTCTTGCAGAGATGGCAAAGGACGGAAAAACAAAAGTCCTGACTACTCTTAATCCTGCAGGAATGGACATGGAAAACTGGGAAGTCCTCGGCATAGACAAAGAGTTTGCAGAAAAACAGGGGAAAGTAATTGATGCCTTCAAGGCAATGGATGTTATAACCACATGCACATGCACTCCTTACTTTATTGGAAATGCGCCAAGATTCGGGGAGCACATCGCTTGGAGCGAATCAAGTGCAGTTGCATTCGGCAATTCTGTTCTCGGGGCAAAAACAAATCGGGAAGGCGGGCCTAGTGCTCTTGCATCAGCCCTGACAGGAAAGACTGCTGAGTATGGTCTCCATTTAGAAGAAAACAGGCAGGCGAAAGTAATTATTGATGTTAATGCTGTTCTTTTAGGAGTAACTGATTTCGGTGCACTTGGGAAGGTAATCGGAGAAAAAATAAAGAACAAGATTCCTTTAATCAGGGGAGTAAAGGAAGCGTCAATTGAAGAACTCAAGAGTTTTTCTGCTTCAATTGCAACTTACGGCGGAACAGCACTTTACCACATAGAAGGAATAACTCCGAATAGGACAGAAGTCCCTTCCGAAAAGATAGCTGTTAAACAATCAGAAATTGATTCTGCAAAAGCAGAAATGAATGATGACAGTGAAGTTGACTTGGTTTCTTTCGGCTGTCCACACGCCTCGCTTAGGGAAATACGGAAGATAGCAGAACTTCTTGAAGGAAAGAAAGTAAAGAAAGAAGTCTGGGTGTGTGTTGCAAGACCGCTCAAAAGAATTGCCGAGCAAATGGGTTATGCAAAGGCAATAGAGGATTCTGGGGCAAAGTTCGCGTGCGACACCTGCATGGTTGTTGC
>CAZEVB010000138.1:0-2395 GCA_964515835.1 uncultured archaeon
GCGATTATTGCTTATCTGGCAAAAAAACTTAAGCCAAAACGTGTTCTGCTTGGAACAGATGTTAATGGTATTTATGATTCTAATCCAAAGAAGAACATGAAAGCAAAGTTAGTGAAAGAAATCAATAACAAGAACATTTCACAGATTTTGAAGGGTGCTTCCGGTTCATCATCAATTGATGTTACTGCAGGCATGAAAGGAAAGCTATTGGAATTAAAGAAAAATATTAAAGGAAGAGAATGTTATATCTTTAATCTTGAAAAACAGGGAAACTTAGCGCTCCTGTTGACAGGAAAAAAACCTGAGTGCACAAGACTTTATTTTAAGTGATTTCATGAACAAGACCGAAAAAAGAAAACTCGAGCACATAGACATTTGCCTAAATAAGAATGTTTCATTCAAAAAGAAAACCACTCTCTTTGAAGACATTGACCTGGTTTATTCTCCCCTTCCCGAACTCAGGAAGAAAGACATTTCAACAGAAACAAGTTTTTTGGGCAAGAAGTTCAAAATACCGTTCATGGCTTCTGCAATTACTGGCGGAGCAAAGAAAGCAGAAAAACTAAACAAAGACATTGCAAAAGCATGCCAGAATCTGGGCATTGGCATGCAGTTAGGCAGTCAGCGTGCAATGCTAGAAAAAAAGGAACTATCATTCACCTATTCTGTAAGGGATGTTGCACCTGATATTTTTCTCTGCGGAAACATCGGGGTTACACAATTAGTCGAATACTCGGTGCAGGAAATCCGTTCTGCTCTGGAGATGGTTGATGCAGATGCTTTATGCGTGCACATTAATGCTGCGCAGGAAATCATTCAGCCGGAAGGAAGCCACGATTTCAGGAACGGAATAAAACAAATAAACAAGATTAGCGGAAGTCTGACGCTTCCAGTAATAGTAAAGGAAGTCGGTCATGGTATTGATAAAGAAACAGCAAGAAAACTGGCTAAAACAAAGATTTCTGCTATTGATGTGCAGGGGGCCGGGGGAACTTCCTGGATCGCAGTTGACTCTTTCAGAAGCGAAGATGCGCGCGGGGGAGGTGTAGGGCAAACTTTCCGGGAATTTGGTATACCGACAGCGGCATCACTTTTCGAGGTTAAGAGCGCTTTTAGAAAGCCTTTAATAGCAAGTGGCGGCATTAGAACAGGTCTTGATGCAGCAAAATCTGTTGCCTGCGGTGCTTCTTTATGTGGTCTGGCTTTGCCTGTTCTCAAGGCACAGAACAAAGCAGGTTCAAAAGGAGTTGAAAAGTTGTTTGAAAAACTTAACCGTGAGTTAGTTACTGCAATGTTCATGACTTCCTCAAAGAACATTAAAGAGCTTTCAAAAACGGATTATCTTGTTAAGGGCTGCCTGAAGGATTTGTTAGAACAGCGCAAGGTTCGATTCTGAGGTCTTTGTCTTGATAAAGGACACTTTTTCATTCAGCAAGGGCATTGATGATTCCCTTATAGAAAAACTTTCAGAGAAGCTCAATACAATTCTCAAGGACTACGAGTTAAACGATTTCATGCTTGGTTGCTCTTTTTTGAAAGAAGTTCCCGGAGAAGAAAAATCTGCAGAAGAGCAGGAAGAAGAAAAGAAAGAACTGCGAAAGAATTTCCAGTTTCCTTTAGCCCAGAAAGTAAAAGATTTTCTCGGAATAACCATTGATTACGAGAATCCTGATGCAATCATAAACATTGATTTTAACACGCGCATTATTGCTATCTGGCTGAAGTCTGTTTACATTCTCGGCAGGTACAAGAAATTCTCAAGGAAAATAAGCCAGACTCTTTTCTATTGTCCGAAGTGCAAAGGCAGGGGCTGTGAAAATTGTTCCTTTAAAGGAGTACTGCCGTTTGAGTCTGTTCAGGAACTGATTGCAAAAGAGGCACTTCCGTTGTTTGGCGCCAAAAGCAATTCTTTCCATGGTTCTGGCAGGGAAGACCTTAATGTCAAGATGCTGGGGAATGGAAGGCAGTTTGTTTTAGAGTTAAAAGACCCGCAGAAAAGGACTCTTGACCTTAAAGAACTGGAAAACAGGATAAACGAAGTTAATAAAGAGAAAATAGCGGTCGTGGATTTGGAGTTATGCAAGAAAGAGAAAGTTGCCCAGATAAAGGAAGAAAAGCACGAAAAAACCTATTCGTTTATCGCAGAATCAGAGGAAGAAATAACAAAAGAAGCCCTTGACAAGCTTACCTCAAATATTAACAAAGAACTCGTTATTTTCCAGCGCACCCCAAAAAGAGTTTCAAAATCAAGAGCTGACTTAGTCAGAAGAAAAAAAGGAACTCTCCTGAGAATAGACAAATTATCTGAAAATTCTTTAGGTGTCGATTTCAAAGCAGAACACGGCTTATACATAAAAGAGTTTGTTTCTAATGACTCCGAACGCACAAAACCAAG
>CAZEVB010000139.1:0-2391 GCA_964515835.1 uncultured archaeon
TCCCCCATCTGCCTGATTTTATTCATTTCTGCGTCCTGCATTCCTGCAAAAGACTTGAACTGCGCAGTATTCAGAACTATGCCGACTGCAAAAACAACTACAATAACAGAAAACAAGAAGTCAAGCGAGAAAAGCTGTCCCTTGTGGTTCATGGGGTCCCACCCGCGAAAGCAAGTAAGTCACCGGAACTTTTTAAGGAATCAATGCTTGAGGAATCAATGAAAGCACACTTGAATTCTGATTCGATTGGTTCTCCGGATTCAATGAATTCCGGTACATGTGTTTCATCGAGACGGATTTTAATTGTATCAGCAGAAGACTCAATATAGAAATTTGAGTGCCCTAATTCATTCTTTACCTTTACAAATGGCAAAGTATAAAAATACTCATAATAATCAGTAGTTGAATTAAGAAATTCCTGATAAGCCGTAATTGCAGCAATATCGGGACTTAACCGCTCAATCTGCATTTTGAGGGCTACTTTCTGCTGACTCTCATTGAACTCGTTGGCAAAGAAAGCAAGGCTGCTTGTAAGTAACAACATGACTACTAAAGCAAAGATAAAATCAAATGAAAACTGTCCTTTTCTCATGCAACCACTAGTCATCAAATAAGGTGGCTTCTTATATATAAAAATTAGCATAGTGGAAACTAATGGACAATTAGAGACTCTCCAGTCATCTCTTTCGGCTTCTTGATTCCAAGGATATCAAGGATTGTTGGAGTCACATCCTTAATTGCCCCTCCTTTCCTGAGTTTAATGTTCTTATACTCAGGATCATCATCAACAACAATGAAAGGCACATTGTTTGCAGTGTGATAGGTATGAGGCTGGCCCTTTTGAGTAAGCACTACTTCGGCATTACCATGATCTGCCGAAATTACTGCCAAACCATTCTTTTTTCTGACTGCATCAACCACTAAACCTACACCCTTATCACATTCTTCAACTCCGATTATAACTGCCTTTAGGTCTCCTGTGTGACCAATGATATCGGGATTATTGAAGTTAAGCATAATGAAATTATATTTATCTGATTCTATTGCCTTGACAACTGCTTTTGCAATATCCAAGGTATGCATTTTTGGTTTTAAGTCATAAGTAGGAATCTTGTCGGAAGGAATCAGTAAACGATCCTCACCGGGAAATGGTTCTTCTCGCATGCCTGAAAAGATTGTTGTAACGTAAATCCATTTTTCTGTTTCGGTTACTCTGAATTGTTTTAATCCTACCTTGCTTATCATTTCACCGAGAGTGTTTTTCGGGAATTCTCTTTCAAAAGCATGCGGGGCAGGAACTCCCTTATAGTACTCGAATGTGCAGGTATAATGAATGTCAAGTTTTTTTTCCCTGTCAAACTTGTCAAACTTTGGTTCAACAAAAGCCTGAGTAATCTCAATTGCCCTGTCTGTCCTGAAGTTAACCCAGACCAGAGCGTCCTTGCCCTTTATTTGTCCGGCAGGATTTCCTTTTGAATCAACAATCACTGTTGGTTTTAAGAACTCGTCACTCTCAATGAAAGATTCTCCTCTTTTTTTTGCTTCGTAAGATCTCTTGTAAGCATTATCTATTGCCTTTTCAATGCTCTCTTCATAGAACTCTGCTTTTGCATGAACCATTGCATTATAACCCGCTTCTACTCTTTCCCATCTCTTGTCCCGATCCATTATCCAGTATCTTCCCATAACAGTGCCTATTTTACCGACACCGAATTTTTTGATTACTGATTTGAGGCGCTTCACATACTTTTTTGCAGTATAAGGTTCTGTGTCCCTGCCATCAGTAAAAAAATGTATTACTACGTTCTTCACTCCGTTCTTTGATGCCATCTCAATGAGAGCATGCACCGAAGAATCATAATTGTGTACTCCTTTGTCAGACATTAAGCCGGCTAAATGCAAGGTTGAATTGTTTTTTTTGACATGTTTCATTGCATCAAGATAAGCCCTGTTCTCAAATATTTTTCCTGATGCAACTGCCTGTGCAACAATCCCATTAGGCAGGTGAACGTTTCTTCCTGCACCGATAATGAAGTGCCCTATTTCACTACTTCCCTGATGCCCTTCCCATAAGCCGACTGCTTTCCCTCCTGCGCCAATCTCGGCATAAGGATATTCTTTGCATAAGCGATCCATGTTAGGGGTTCTTGCCAGACTAACAGCATTTCTTTTTCCGGGGGGAGCTATTCCCCAGCCGTCAAGAATAAGGTAAACAACTGGTTTTTTCATGTTAATCAACTACACTGATTTTTGTTCTTCTTCCCTGACTGTCAAATACTTCGAAGGACTGTGAAGAAAATGGCGGGAAAGTTATTAAATGGATTTCCCCAAACTTTGCGAAATTCTGTCTGTCCATGTGCGAAGGAACAGACTGGCCAGAAGGGTGGGAAT
>CAZEVB010000140.1:0-2381 GCA_964515835.1 uncultured archaeon
AGGACACTCAAAAAACTTGAAAACACCGGATTTGTAAAAACAACTTCTGCAGGGAGCACAAAATTCATCGAACTCGAAAAATAACTGTGTTCCATTCTGTTCCGGCTAACCTATATAAAGCGTTCCAGCGCAATCTTTGAAAACTAAGGAGGTTTTTTATGAAAAAGATTGCGATATTGTTTTTAGCGTTGCTGTTAATTGTGCCATTTGCACTCGCACAACAAGCAGTAAAAATAAATGGAAATGGAATTAATAATAAGATTAGCATTACTGCTTCAGAATTTGAGCTTTCTTTAAATGAACAAAAAGAAGTAGTAGAAGGACTATTTGTAACGCTTGTATCCGTGACAGATACTAACTGCACTGCAGAAGAAGGAACTTACTGCATACAAGTTATGGAATCTGCAACTATAAAAATAGAGGTTCCTGAAAAGAACATCTTAGAGGAAGTTTCCCTGTACAAAGGAGAACTGGAAAAAATAGAGGAAACCGGAACAATAAAACTGCTTCATGTTGAAGAGAACTCGGCAACCTTCAAGTTTGTGCCTATAATCGCGGTTTACCCTGCACTGATAGGAAAAGGCAACATAAAAGTAATGCCAAGTCTCAGGTATAACCTAAATGCATTAATTAACAGTACTGACATAAACCTGAATATTGACTTGAATGAAATTGCAGGCAAACACATAAACAAGCTTGTAATCAATCCGATAAAGAAACAAATAATGACCGAGATAAAGACAGGAACCGGTAATATACTGAAAGCAGTTCCCCAGATGGCTATGCAGAGGGTTAATGCAAGAATAATGTCAATCAATGGCTTTGCAGACATAAATATCGTGCTGGAAGATGACAATAGGTGGGTCATGCGCACACAATTCAGAGATATGAATATAGGGGCAGAAATAGAAATAGACGGCAACAGCATTTACATAAATACCCCGAAAATGAAAAAGAAACTAACTGTCCTGCCAGAACAAGCTTCAGAGATTGCAAAACAAAAAGCAAACATGCATACAGTACATGCAGTGAACATGACTACTGAAGGAACTCCTGTTTACCAAGTAAAAGGAATGCAGAAGGGTAAGTTCTTTGGATTGTTTCCTACAGAAATTGAAGTGGAAACAGAAATAGACATAGAGAACGGAAAAATAATCAGGCAGAAAGGTCCCTGGTGGTCTTTCTTGATTGTTCCTGACTTACCGAACGGGGAATAACTCCCCTTTTCATTATTTTTACATTTTTATTACAAGATCAAAGAAAGTATCAGTTATATTTGAATTTGTTACTTCGGAATCTAACTCAACAATCAAGAGATCGAATGACTTTACTTGAGACAGGGAAACAAGAGATTTAATAAATCTCTGAACTATTTCTTTCGGATGATAAAGGTAAAGAATAGAAACAGAATCCAGAACAATAATCTGGTTTTTTGAGGCTTTTTTTTGGATGTTTATAAGTAGGCTAGTAAGATTTTTTGGGTCTGCTATAACTCCTCCTTTATCAACAATCAAAGTACTCACAAAAGAGATTTTTTTTAGGGGCTGTCCAAAGTCTTCCATCAGGACAGTTATTTTTTCGGAAGGCTTGTTTATGAGAAAACATGCAGTGTTTTTTCCTTTATCAGAGAAATATTTAAGAATACCCAACATTGTTTTTGGATAGGATTCCAAAGAGGTTTTGACCATAACCGAAAAAGGACTTCGTGTTCTTTTCATGTTTTCAGATATCTTTTTTATTGCTTCATCATAAACAAACGGGAGAGAAAACTTCTTTTTTGAAAGAGTATTCACAATAGAAATTAGTTCGTCAGCAATTTTCATGTGTTTTAGTTCATCAACACTAATTTTTTTCACAATTCTTAGGACCTTTTTGTTATTTATTTTTCCGAGTTCTGACGAGTAAAAAATATGTGCTTCCTCCTCAAGTTTCCTGAGTTCCGTAAATTCTTTAAAAAGAAACGATTTAGTTTTTTCCATTATTCAATCACCAAACCGATAAGTTTTGAGAAAGACTTTGCATGTTGATTTGTTTCATTAAGAAGTATTTTTAACCGTATAATAATCTCGTTTTTTTCATTTTCTGGAAGATCCGACTTAGAAACAACTTCAAGCAGGTTAGCTATTTTATAGGTAATATCAAGCTCTTCAGTAAGTAATGCTTTGTTGAGAAATTTAATCAAACTATTTTTATTCATAATATTAATAGGGAATTGTTATTTTTTAAGTTACCTATTGTTCTTTCTTTTTATTATAGGATTCAAAAGAACCCTGCTTTTCCAACCCAAATGCAGTTCTAAGCCGCCGTTATTTTCTTTCACCTGTGCTGCTTCTATTTTTATTATGTCTCCCTGCTGAAGACCCAATATTGAATCAACAGCA
>CAZEVB010000141.1:0-2353 GCA_964515835.1 uncultured archaeon
TTCGCTAACAAACAACCTTATATATTACTTTGTATTACATAGTCCTATGGAAACCCTAAGTCTGCGTTTGGAAACATCTCTTGTGAAGCGCATAGTGCAGGACATGAAGGATTTTCACTACAGCACGAAAACAGAGTTTATACGGGAAGCAATAAGGACAAAGTGCAGGGTGCTCGAAGATGAAAGAAAAAAATCATCAATGCAGGACGAGCATGCAGAGAAAGAAGATGTTCGTGCGCCTCAAACCCTTAAGGGAATTTCTTAATCCCTTCAGTTATTTACAGCACTTGAACATGTCGTTCATGTCGTGGAAGATGCTGCAGAAGGTTTTTGCTGCGCCCTTAAGTTCTTTCTCCCCCTTTTTGGTGAGAGAATAATACTTGTCCTTGTCTGCTTTTATCAGACCTTTTTCTTTTAGTTCCTTGAGTGCGGGATAAATAGTTCCTGGTGTTGGCTTTGTCCCTTTTCTCTTTTCAAGGTCTTCGGCTATCTCTACTCCCTTCATCTTCCCTTTTTTCAGGTTCCATAGTATGAGGTATGACAGGAATCCTTTCATGCCACAGCAGTTCATACTTATACTATTGGTTGGCCTATGTAAAAAACCTATCTTTTCTCTACCAATATTGGATAACCAATATATTTATATGCTTCCTGCAGGCATATAGATATAGGACGTCCAATATCAAGCAATCAAACACGGAGGTAATCTCATGGAATGCAAAGAATGTAAAATAACATGCGATGGAAAGGAAATAGCTACCATTGACTGTGGCAAAGACGGTTTTAATGTGAAGTTCACAGAAGAAGGAAAAGCAATGTGCAAAGACATGCACAAGGGATGCTGCTGATTGCAGCACCCTCTAATCTTTAAACACTTTTCCGCACTTGTCAAGGTATGCGGCTTGCAGAGCGATTAAGGAAAGACGCAAAAAGAATTTATTTGAGCAAAACAAAGACAAATAATTAGTTCATTCGACTAATGTGATTATTATTCACATCCACTTTTTCTTTCTGAAGTAAAGTATCATGACTGTCGCCATCATAACCATCAACAGGAGAGCTGCAGGATAACCATACTCCCACGCGATTTCAGGCATGTACTTGAAGTTCATTCCATATAATCCAGTTACAAAAGTAAGCGGAATAAAGATAGTCGCAATAATGGTAAGGACTTTCATTACTTCGTTCATCTTGTTGGAGACGCTTGACTGGTAGAGGTCCTGTATCCCTGAAAGCATTTCTCTGAAAGTTTCAATTGTTTCAATGACCTGAACAGTATGATCATGAACATCCCTGAAATAATCTTTCGTATTTTTCTTCAACAATTGTGATTCGCTTCTCCCTGTGCTTGAGAGAACATCCCTCAACGGCCAGACTGCTTTTCTAAGAAAAATCATTTCTCTTTTAAGGTCGTGTATATTTCTCATTACTGCAGAGGTAGGATTCTTCAGGAGTCTTTCTTCAATTTCCTCAAGGTGCTCTCCGACACTTTCAAGGATAGCAAAATAGTTGTCTACAATAGCATCAATAAGGGTATAAGCAAGGTAATCCGTGCCCCCTTTCTTAATTATTTTTCCGTCATTCCTTAATCTTTCTCTTACATGCTCAAATACGTCTCCTTCTCTTTCCTGAAATGATAACACAAAGTTCTTGCCGAATATAATGCTTACCTGTTCTGCATCAATCTTTTTTGTTTCTGGATCCAGATAAATCATTTTAAGTGTAATAAAAATATACTGCTCATGATCCTCAATCTTTGGTCGGTGCTCAGTATTCACAATATCTTCAACTAACAAAGGATGAAGATTAAAGCAACTGCAAATTTCTTTTATCTTTTTTGTTTCATGTAGTCCGTCAACATTAATCCAGCTGGTTGAAGAAGTGTCTGATAACTTTAAACAGTCATTAACATCACTGATTTCTTTTTCGGAAAACTTTTTTTCTGAATAATTAAACAGCGTAATCTTTGTTTTGTCCTGTTTCTTTTCCCCAATATGCACTAAAGCTCCAGGAGGAAGACCTTTTTTCTTGGAGTGTTCCTTGATATAACGGCTCATTTTTTACCGATAATATATGGTTCTCCTGCTTTTTAAACAATAACTATTAAACAATTTCACGTATTATTTTATCATGAAAACCACGCTTCTCCTCATTCGCCACGGCAAATCCAAAGGCAATCTTGTGAGAAAATTTCAGGGACATGATGACACGCCCCTGAGCGATGTCGGCAGGGAACAGGCACAGTTGCTGAAGGAGAAGCTCATGGACACTATGATTGATGTTGTTTACCGCAGCCCCCTGAAGCGCGCAAAAACAACTGCGCAGATTGTTTTTGAAGGACATAAAGTTCCTT
>CAZEVB010000142.1:0-2318 GCA_964515835.1 uncultured archaeon
ACAAAACAAAACAACTGCAGGAAAAGGTTTTCAGGGACTTTATTTCTCTGGCAATTAAGTATGATAAACCGATTGTTGTTCATGCGCGTTACGCAGAATCACAGACTCTTGAGATTCTGGAAGAAATGAATGCCAAGAAAATCTTGATGCACTGGTACACGAACAGCAAAAAACTTGTTAAGAAAGCAGTTGCTCTTGGTTACTATATCTCGTGCGGACCAATTATTTTTAGTGATATGCAGTCTGCTTCTGTTGTCAAAGAAATTCCTCTGGAAAATCTTATGCTTGAAACAGATGCTCCTGTGCCTTTTGAGAGCAAGAGCTCAGAACCAAGCTGGATTCCTAAGGTATGTGAAAAAGTCGCTTCTATCAAAGGAATCCCTGTAAAGGAAGTTCGAGAACAGACTACAGCTAATTTCAGGGAACTTTTTCTCTGAACCTAACTTATTAATAGTCTGCTTTGCATAACTTCTTTATGCCTAGAAAAAGAAAACCTGCAAAGAGGTTTGTTCCTCGTTTTGTAAGGGCAATGGCTGAAAAGAAAATTGCGGTTTATGACATGCAGATAACAGAAACACGCGAGAGCATTAATCGTGTCAGGGAACAGAAAAGAGATATTGAAAAAAAATTAGTAGAACTTGTTGATCAAATAGACGCTTATAAAAAATCTTTAGGGGGTGTTCCCGAGAGTGTAACCAGAAAACTTGAAGAACTTGATAAAGAACATTTATTAGTTCATGATACAATCGGGACAAAGAGAGCATTCATTGAATATTATCAAAGAAAAAAGCGTTTCTGGCAGCGCTTCATTTAACTAGTTTTTTCTCATCAGCGAACTCTTGTACTTTTTTTCTTCAAAAGGATTCATTCTTTTTATTTCTATTTTCAGGTTTTCTTTCTTCAGTTTATCCTCGAGCCAGTCGGCTTTCTGGTCATAACCGAGTGCAATAAAATCAGGTTTTATTTTTCTTATGTCTTTGAAAAAGTCTTTTTCTGAGCCCAAAATCGCTTCATCAACAATCGCAAGACTAGTTATTTTCCTTAGCCGGTTCTCCTGGTTGTTGTGAGGTTTCCTGCTTTTTAGTTTCTCTGCGTTCCTGTCCCGAGAAACAATTACTGTTAAGAGGTCACCGAGTTCTTTTGCTTCTTTCAGATAAGCAAGGTGTCCTGGGTGAAGAATATCAAAGGTCCCGAAAGCCATTACTTTTTTGTCAGCCATATGCATGATTTTGGCATGAATCAGTTTTTTAAGTTTTGCAGACCTAAAAAAGGTATGGATTCAGAAAAAAGGCTCGAGTTAGTGAAGAACAACACAGAAGAACTCATTACAGAAGAAGAACTTAAACAGTTGCTTGAGACAAAAGACAAGCCTGTTACTTATTGTGGTTATGAGCCGTCTGGTCCTGTTCACTTGGGTCATTTGGTTACAATTACAAAGCTTACTGAACTAAAGAAAGCAGGTTTTCATGTAAAGGTGCTTTTCGCTGACTGGCACGCATGGTTAAACAAGAAAGGCGACTGGAACTTTATCGAGAAACAATTAAAGACCTGGGAAAAGGCATTCAAGGCGACTGGTTTGGAGGACGCGGAATATGTCAAAGGTACAGATTTCCAGCGGGCAAAAGAATACATTGATGATTTATTTATTATTTCGATTAACACTACCCTGAACAGGGGTTTGCGGTCAATGCAGGAAGTTGCAAGAGACATTGAGCATGCTTCGGTCTCGCAGGTCATTTATCCTTTAATGCAGATTAACGACATTAAGCACCTTGGAGTTGATGTTGCACAGGCAGGAATAGAACAAAGAAAAATCCACATGCTTGCAAGAGAAGTCCTGCATAAAGTTGATTATCAGAAACCAATGTTTGTTCACACACCATTAATCAATTCTCTTTCAGGTCCTGGAAAGAAAATGAGTTCTTCATTACCAGAATCAATTATTTCTGTTAACGATTCCGAGGCTGATATCAAGGCAAAAATAAATAAATCTTATTGTGTGGAAGGCGAGGTTGAAGGAAACCCTGTTTTGGAGATATCAAGACTGATTGTTTTTCCGAGAATCAAGGAACTAAAAATCGAGAGGCCTGACAAGTTCGGCGGAGACATTGGGTTCCCTTCATATGAGGAACTTGAAAAAGCATTTGCCGCAAAAGAACTTCATCCAATGGACTTGAAGAATGCAGTTACCTCGCAGTTAATTGAAATTCTTGAGCCTGCAAGAAAGGCTTTCAGTAAATAACTCTTTTTTTGGATGCAAACTAAACCTTTAAATACAATAAAACAATTATACTTAAAGATCAAAGATGGGTATAATA
>CAZEVB010000143.1:0-2246 GCA_964515835.1 uncultured archaeon
GATGACAATAACCTTACTTTTTCGTTTGGAGGCAATTGTACCTTTCCTGAAACCCAGTAAATCTTTCTCTTCTTCTGCTTGTCAACAGCAAACTTTACCATTCCTATTTCAACGAGCTTGTTTAATGTCCTCAGGACTTTTGCTTCAGGGAAATTGGTTTTTGCTATTATTTCCGAGGGCAGCATTTCTTTCTTAACAAGCTCTTTCAGTATCCCAACTTCATCTTCACTGAAGTCATAGACTTCCCTGAATCCTCTTGACTCCACAAACTTTCCTTTTTTGAAGTGCATTAATTCGCCTGTAAGGGAACTGACAAAGCACTTCTTGCTAACAAACTCATTTTTTGTGGCGAAAGCATCATAACTCACTTCCCAGATTGTCAGGTACTTCAGTATTACTGATGAGATTCTTTCTTCAGCTCCGATTAAACCAAATAACTTTTTCTTCCTGAGGTTGTTGGCAATTTTCCTTGCCTCTTTTTCTCTGATTCTCTTTGGCAGTGCCAATAACTCTGTTGTTAATGCCGACTTCTCAAGTCTCTCAACCTCTTCCTCTATTTCTTCTTCAGCCTCATTTTCTTCATCAGCATCTTCATTTTCTTCTTCATCGGTTTCAATGTCTTTTACTCCGCTGATTTCGTCAGCCATCATTTCTTTTATTTCCGCATTCTGAAGCATGATGTTCTGGTCATTAACTATTACCCCGTTCTCTTCCAGTCTTGCAATAACATTAGCAAGGCTTCCGTTTCCTTTGTATTTGGCGTTAAGCGTATCTATTAAACTGTCAAGCTTCTTTCTGCTCGTGTAAGAACTCTTTTCCAGGTCCCTCATCATGCCATTAAAACAAATGTCTTCTATTTCTTTTGCACTCAGTTTTTTTGTCAGGCTCGCTGTTTCCGTGTCCCTTCCTTCGTGCTGTGACATTCTTGGCCTGATGTTCATGATAAATGCCCTGCTTGTTTCTTCTCTCCTGTCCCCTGTCAATGCCACTCCGACAGGCAGTGTCTTAATGAAGTTGCTTTTCTTGTAAGCTCCGGGAACAATTGTCGGCATTCTTTTGTTGATGGCTTTTATGTCATCATCAAACACTAACTTGTGTGTAATCATAATATCCAATTGACTCAGGACTTTTGTGTTAATCGCACTCGGTTGTTGTGTAGCCAGAACCAGACTGCATCCCGGTCTTCTTCCCTGTTTAACATACTCGACAATTGCGGCTGATGCAGGAGTCCTCTCATTTCCTGACGGAATCAGTGTGTGCGCCTCATCAATAACAAGCCAGGTAGGAGGAATCTCTAATTCCAATAGTTTCTCGACATCCATTGTCTTGAATTTGGTTGCGGCCTCTTTTCTGGTGCTGAGTTTTCTTGCTGCAAGAATCCTTCTGGCCAGAACACCAATAACAAGTGCAGTAACATTGTCCTCCAAAAAGCTCGTGTCCAAAACAGACAATTGTCCTTCTCTTGACAGTTCGCTGAGCGGAGTTCCTTCTTCGGAGAATATTCCCCATGATTTTGCTGCTTCAAACCTGCTTACCAGTGCCCTTATCGAGTCCTGTTTGTATCCTTTTTCCCTTGAATTAAGTTCTTCGTCTTTCTCTAAACAAAGCACGACATCATCAATCGAATAGTTCTTTTCTCTTCCAAGAACCTTTTTTTCTGTGTCCTTGTTTTTCCATCCTTTTCCGACTTTCTGCAGTGCCTTATCCAAAAGCAGTCCTGTAGGCGAGAACCTTTCCATTCCGTATGTTAAACACCAGTCATCTGTTGTCAAAAGAGAAGGCTGCATTGCAAATCCAGCATCATAAGTTGACTTCGGGATTTCCTTCATCATTCCTGCGGGCACAAAGACCTTCAGGTTTTTCAGGCCCTGTGGTTCTAAACCAAATTCAGCGAGTTTCTCGATTTCTCTTTCTTCCTTGTTCGGGAACCTCATTGACCAGAAAACACCAATAGGGTCAATTGTTATTACTCCGACATCAGGGTTATGCAGAGCCAGTTCTTCTGCAACAACACCAAGGACGTATGACTTTCCTGAGCCCCTTGCACCGCACACAAAAACAACATGCGGGTTCATGGAGTCCATATAAACATTGCTTCCTCGTTTGTCCTCTTCATTAACTCTTCCTACAAACAGTGCAGCATCATAACCATATTTCTTGTAAATAGATTTCTTTCTGCCGATAAAAACACTTTTTTTCTCTTCATCTTCCAGAAATTTTAAGTTAATGCTGATTTGCGGGCTCTT
>CAZEVB010000144.1:0-2234 GCA_964515835.1 uncultured archaeon
TGATGCAGATGCGTTATATGTAAGGTAAAGGTAGTTTGCTTTTGCAGGGTATTCTCCTGCCAAGGTGTCTATTTTTTTCACGAAAGGCAATATCCCAAACTTGTGTCGCATTTCCCTTACTTTTGTTTCATCTTTTATTCCTATAATCATGGCAATTTGCTTGTCTGAGAAACCGTATTTTTTTGCTTTTACAAGAACCTCTTTTGGCAGTTCTTCAAGTGTGTGTTTTATAATTTCGTTTTCAATTTTCACGACATTCATTAGCTTGTGAATGAACCACTTGTCTATTTTGGTTAGGTCGTGAATTTTGTCAACAGATATGTTGTTCTTAAGGGAATCTATGATGGCGAACATTCTTTTGTCTGTAGGGTATTTTAATGTGTGGGCGAGTTCCTTGAAATATATTTTGTTTCCGACAAGCCCGTACATTCCTACATCAAGCATTCTTATGCCTTTTTGTAGTGCCTCCTCGAATGATCTTCCTATAGCCATTATTTCCCCTACACTTTTCATTTCCGAGCCTATATTTTCGGAAACCCTCCTGAATTTCTGCAGGTCCCACCTCGGAATCTTTATGACTATGTAATCAATGGCAGGTTCAAAGCACGCTTTTGTGCTTTTTGTGACAGTGTTCTCAAGTTCATATAACGGGTAACCTAAAGCAAGTTTTGCGGCTATGAAGGCGAGGGGGTAACCTGTTGCTTTTGAGGCCAATGCAGAACTCCTGCTTAAGCGTGCATTCACCTCAATGACTCTGTAGTCCATCCTGTCAGGGGCAAGTGCAAATTGAACATTGCATTCTCCTACTATCCCGAGGTGCCTGATGATTTTTATTGAGAGTTCCCGTAGTGTGTGGCACTCGTCATTGGTGAGTGTCTGACAGGGTGCGACAACAATGCTTTCTCCTGTGTGTATGCCCATAGGATCAAAGTTTTCCATGTTGCACACGGTAATGCAGTTGTCTTTTGAGTCGCGCACAACTTCATATTCTATTTCTTTCCAGCCTTCAAGGTATTCCTCGACAAGAATCTGCGGGACATACTTGAATGCCTTCTCAGTCATCTCCTTCAGCTCTTCCTTGCTGCCTGCAACTCCCGAACCTTTTCCGCCGAGTGAGTAAGCAGCCCTTATTATTACAGGGTAACCTATTTTCTCGGCTGCTTCCAGTGCGGCATTAACTTCCTTTACGGGTCTGCTTATTGGTACCTTAATTTTTATGGAATTTAGTTCGTTATTGAAAAGCTCTCTGTCTTCAGTTTTCATTATTGCATCAACTTGGGTTCCAAGAACCTTAACACCGTGCTTATCAAGCACGCCTTTCTCGTGCAGTTCGACTCCGCAGTTGAGGGCAGTCTGTCCCCCAAAGGCTAGTAGAATGCCTTCAGGTTTTTCTTTTTCAATTATCTTTTCAACGAAGTAAGGGGTCACTGGCATGAAGTATATCTTGTCTGCAAAGCCTTTCGATGTCTGCACAGTTGCAATGTTTGGATTTATTAGAACTGTTTTGATTCCTTCCTCGTGCAGTGCCTTTATTGCCTGGCTGCCGGAATAATCAAACTCTCCTGCCTGCCCTATCTGCAGTGCTCCTGAACCGAGGATGAGAACTGTTTTGATGTCGTGTTTTTTCATTTTTTTCACCTATGGAAAGAATAACAATTTTCCTATCAATGCAAAACTGATAATCACAAAAAGTTTCTGGATGAAGACATTGCCTTTTTCAATGGCAAGTTTTGTTCCCAAGTGTGTTCCAATAATCCCAAACACTACCATGCTTATGGCAAGAGGATAATCTATTAGACCGTAGTAAATGAATATGATTGTCGGAATGAGTGCCGCGAATGCAGATAAGACAGAAGCGATTGTGGATGCCTGCAGGAAGTCAGTACCGTCAACAACTATCGAGTATATTCTAACGAAGGTTCCTGCTGCAGTTCCTGCGATAACCCTGTAAAATCCGTTTGTTGAATAGAAAATGAAGTCTATTAGTCTCCTGCCCTTTATTTTAATTGGTTTTGATTCCTTGAGTCCTTTCTTGTTGAACAGCAAAACAAATAATCCTGCGAAAACAACAAAAGCAATAACAATGGTTTTCAGGAGTGCTTCACTTATGCTGATTACAAACATTGCTCCTGCTATTGTGCCGACTGCTGTTGCAATCAGGATTTCTTTCAGGTTAACTTGTGTTATCTTAATTTTGTCCAGAAACCTTTTTGATGCGTAACTTGAACTGAAGA
>CAZEVB010000145.1:0-2230 GCA_964515835.1 uncultured archaeon
GTAGGAACCGAGAACGCAACAGAAGTTATTAAGGACAACCAAATAATTACAGTTGACGGTTATTCCGGAAAAGTTTATGACGGTGCAATAAAAATAGAGGAAAAAGTAAAGGAAAAGTTTAATGTTATTGTTCCTGAAGAAGTCGAAAAACTGGAAGATGCAATAGAGGGAATTAAGGAAGAACTTCCTAAAGAAGCAAGAAGAGAAGCAGCGGCAATCGAAAAGAAGTACGAGAAAGTTGATTACAACGAGATGTCAGAGAAAGAACAAAAGAAAGAGGGAGAAATGTTAATTGATTTTTTAAGAAATATTTCCACAAAAGTAAAGGTCAATGTTGCCTTGCCTGATGCCGCTGAGAAGGCATCAAAAACAGATGCTGACGGAGTTGGTTTGCTTAGGGCAGAACACATGATTACTTCGGGAGGAATGCACCCTGCAGAGTACATTCGAAGAGGAGAAAAAGAAAAACTAAAAACTGCTGTTAAACACGGCATAAAGAAAGTTGCTTCTCTCTTTGATGGAAAACCTGTCTGGTACAGGACATTTGATGCCAGGACTGATGAGTTCAGGCAATTGGAGGGCGGAGACAAAGAGCCAAAGGAAGATAACCCGATGCTTGGATGGCACGGAATCAGAAGGGACTTGGATGATCAGGAAATGCTTAAAGCCCAGTTTGAGGCAATAAAAGAATTGCAGGAAGAAGGCATAAAGAATGTCGGAGTAATGCTACCTTTTGTTATCCATCCAAATGAACTCAAGCAGGCCAAAGAAATTGCTGTCGAGGTTGGTTTAAAGCCAAGCGAAGAAATACAATTCGGAGTAATGATTGAGACTCCTGCTTCTGTCTGGGCAATTGACGAACTGATTGAAGAAGGAATTGATTTCATTAGTTTTGGAACAAATGATTTAACCCAGCTTACTCTCGGAATTGACAGGAACAACGAGAAAATACAAAAACATTTCACTGAATTACACCCTGCTGTGCTTAGGAGCATAGAGCATGTGATAAAGAAGTGTAAGAAAGCGGGAGTGATTACTTCTATCTGCGGACAGGCAGCCTCTAACCCGGAGATGGTTAAGAAACTACTTAAATTTGGAATTGATTCTGTCAGCGCAAACATTGATGCAGTAGAGAACATAAGAGACCTAGTGCTGGCTGAAGAGAAAAAACTGCTTCTTAAGAGAAAACCCAAAGAATAATAATAATTCTTACCCTGATTTAATTATGAAGCTTGAGATGGATTTCTCAAAAGGATTTGAGGAAATAGAAAAAAGAAGTGCAAAGAGTGTTGTTCTACAGTTTCCTGAGGGATTGAAAACAAGGATAATCGAACTTCATGACGAGTTCTCAAAAAATTTTCCTGAAACAAAGTTTTATTGCCTGACAGACCCGTGCTTTGGCGCGTGTGACATTGCATTAGACAAGGCAAAGTCACTCAAGGCAGACCTGCTTATCCACTTTGGGCATAACGCTATCTCCGAGAACAAGAACACTCTTTACATTCCCCTGGAGTACAAGGCAACCAAAGAAGAAACTGAAAAAATATTGAAAAAAATACTCAAGGAAATAAACAGTGACGGAGTCAGGACAATAACAATGGCTGCTCCTGTGCAATACCTCGGAATAATGCGCGAAATTGCAAAGATGCTTGAAAAGAATTCCATTAATGTGATTCTTTCAGAAGGAACAGGCAGAGTCAAGGAAGAAGGACAGGTTCTCGGCTGCAACTATAGTTCGGTCAAAAGAGTGGCTAATGCAGAAGCGGTTGTCTTTATTGGAGATGCATTATTCCATGCTCTTGGTTTAGAACTTAGTGCAAGAAAGAGAGTTATTTTCTTTGATGCAGTTGAAATGAAGGTAAGAGACATATCAAAAGATAAAGAGCTTTTCCTGAGGAAGAGGTTTGCTGCAATTGCAGGCGCAAAAGAAGCAAAGAGCTTCGGCATAGTTGTTTCAACAAAACACGGGCAGAAGAGAAGAGGACTTGCAGTTGAACTAAAGAAGCTGATTGAGGATAAGGGAAAGAAAGCAATTATTCTTGTATCAGACTACATTCTGCCTGAGTATGTTCTCGGGATTGATGTTGACTGTTTTGTTAACACTGCCTGCACGAGAATAGCTATTGATGATGCTTCACTCTGGAAAAAACCCATAATAAATCCTGAGGAACTTGAAATCGCTTTCAGGGTCAAGGACTGGAATGCTTATTCAATGGAAGAAATTGATTAA
>CAZEVB010000146.1:0-2215 GCA_964515835.1 uncultured archaeon
ATGACCTTTACAACCTGTTTAATCAGGGAGTCTTTCAGTTCGTCAGAAGGTTCTTTTTCCTTCAGGATTACAAAAGCAATCGGAACCTGTCCCTTTATATCATCAGGAGCAGGAACAACTGCACACTCAGAAACATCGAGATGTGAAGCTATTGCGTCTTCCAGTTCTCCTGTTGACATCCGGTGACCAGCAACTTTCATTGTGTCATCCACCCTTCCAGTAACCCTTATATTGTTACTGTCGAACCATTTTGCACCGTCACTGGTAAAATAAACCTCAGGACCATATTCCGAAAAGTAAGTTGACTTGTATCTCTCTGAGTCTCCCCAGACATCCCTAAGCATTCCAGGAGTGAACGGACTTTTTTCTATTAGGTAACCACCTTCTCCTTTTGCCTTATCAATTTCTTTTCCCTGTTCGTCAACAATAGTGAAAACAGAACCAGGGAACGGTCTGCCTGCAACTGTCGGTATGAATGGACCGATTCCAGGTATGGCATTAATGAGTGTTGCTCCTGTTTCTGTCTGCCACCATGTGTCTGTAACCGGACAACGTCCTCCGCCAATATGATTGAAGTACCACATCCAGGCATCTGTATCAATTGGCTCTCCGACTGTTGCGACAAGCCTGATTGAAGAAAGGTCATGTTTTGCAGGCCATTCATCACCCATCTTTGCGAACATCCGTATTGCTGTTGGTGCGGTGTAAAAGATATTGACATTGTGCTTTTCTGCAACTGCCCAGAATCTTCCCCAGTCAGGGTGATTAGGAGCACCTTCGTAAACAACTAAAGTACATCCTGCTGACAACGGACCATAACAGGCATAAGTGTGTCCTGTTACCCAGCCAATGTCTGCAGTGCACCAGAAGATGTCATCGTCGTGGATATCAAAAGTCCATTTGCATGTCTGGTAAGCCTGCAACAGATAACCGCCGGTGTCATGCACAATTCCTTTTGGTTTTCCTGTTGTACCTGAAGTATAGAGAATGAAAAGAGTGTGCTCTGAGTCAACAGGTTCTGGTTCGCACTCGTTACTGGCTTTTTCCATGAGCTCATGCCACCACAAATCTCGGCCTTCTTTCATTTCTGTTTCAATGTCTGCTCTCTTGACAACAACAACGTGTTTCACGTTTGTTCCGTCAACACCAATGTCTGCATTTTTCTTCAGTGGAAGAGGCTTTCCTCTCCTGTAGTAAGAGTTTGCGGTAATCAGGACTTTTGCATCAGCGTCTTCCATTCTTGCTTTGAGTGACTCTGCACTGAAGGCAGAGAAAACCACGCTGTGAACTGCACCTATTCTCGCACACGCGAGCATTGCAATCTGAACTTCAGGAATCATTGGCAAATAGATGCCGACTCGGTCGCCTTTCTTTACCCCGAGTTCTTTCAGAACATTAGCAAACTTGCTGACTTCGTCCTGCAGTTCTTTGTAACTAATTTTTTTGACTTCTTCGTCTGTAGGTTCAGGTTCCCAGATAAGGGCAATGTCATCCCCTCTACCTGCCTTAACGTGCCTGTCAACACAATTGTAAGAAGCATTAAGTTGCCCGCCAACAAACCACTTGAAGTGCGGAGCATTTTCTTCATAAGCAGTATCCCATTTCTTTGACCAATCAAGACCCTCTTCTGCCATTTTTTCCCAGAAAGCAACCGGATCCTTGGCCGCTTCGCTGTAAACATTCTCATCAGATATATTAGCCTTTTTCTTCATTTCCTCGTTAGGCCAGAATAAGTTCTTTTCTTTGTCTTTTACTACCCACTGTATTCCTTTCATTAGCTCACCTCAAAAATCTAAACATAAAATGATATTGCAAAATACGTTATTTGCTTATATATTAAGCAGAAATAAAGTTTTTAAATAAACTGGAAAGATAAAGATTATGAATGGTTAGTCAGGAGATCAAGGGCTTCTTCTGTTTTTCCTTCAGCTAACAGCCTAAGCATTTCCTCGTGGTCGAACGCATTTTCGAAAGATGTTTCATTAAGGTTCTTTTCAAGGATAGCTAAAGCCAGTTCTTTAATTGATTGATTGCTTTCCTGGAACTTCCTTAACTCGGAAATCTTTTTCTTGAACTGGGCTATTTCAAAGTCTTTCGAGATAGAAAAAATTGCTTTATCAGAGAAATCATTTTCAACAAAGGAAAAATCCAGGTCAGAAGAAGAAACTCCTTTAGCCAGACTTCCCCTTAAACGAATCCTTATTAGGGGTTTAAG
>CAZEVB010000147.1:0-2205 GCA_964515835.1 uncultured archaeon
CTCTCAAACGGTCTGAAGAGTGTCGGCAACCTGAAAAGCATTTCCACAGACAGCGAGGACGTTACATTTGAGTACATTGACCTTGAAGCAAAAATAGAAAACCTTAATTCTCAGAAACAGAGGCTTCAGGCACTTTATGATAAAGCAGAGAACGTGGAAGAAATACTTGACATAGAGTACGAGATAAACCGCGTGCAGACAAATATTGATTCCTCAACCGCAAGAAAGAATTTCCTTGAGAGACAGGTTGCAAATGCAACACTTTACATAACTCTTTACGAGGAAGCCCCTATCGTTGACAGGACACTGATTGTGCCGCTCAACACAGCCTTTAATACGATTCTCGGGGCAATGAGTATCTCCATTCTCCTGATAAGCGGGCTAGTTGGCTTTGCTATCCCGATTGCAGTAATAGTCATTATACTAATTATTATTGCAAAAGCACTCAGAAAACATGTTAAAGGCAAAAAGAATTTGCCCGCAAAAAAGAAATAACTCGTTCTGAAAACAACTATTTTTTCATAATTCTGGATGGTTAATTTTTTATATACAGGTGCTGTTCTATTAATCAAATGAAACTGAATTATGCAAGAATAGTGTTAATTATTTTTCTTGTGTTTTCTGTGCAGTTTGCCTCGGCTGCTCTGATGACTCATGAAGAGTATAGTAATTATAATGACCAGCGTTCTGCAGCTTACAGGGAAAGACAGGACAAGTGCATCTGGGATTGTTACGGCAAAAGCGGGGTAACAAGAGACGCTGACGGCACTGTCCATGGAACTATCTGGGCAAACATGTCAGTCTCATGTGGTTATGACTGCAGTGAAGACCCATGCACACCACCATGCAGGGAAGAATGCAGAGCTAAGGGCACATCCACAATAGACTGCATAAGTGATTGTGAGAGTCTGTGCAACAAGCCAAAGCGCGAGGCATGCGAAGCACAATGTGAGCCGACAGGAGGATATTATCGGTTCGAGTATCAGGAGTGCAACTGTTACTGTCCATATAAAGAAATGATTGTCAAAGGCGGAAAATGTGTTGAATACTCGGCAGAGCAGGAAGCATGCGAGGAACAATGTTCTTCAGGAGACCCTAATGCAAAAGGAGTTTTTGCAGGAGGCAAGTGCACTTGCGGATGCAAAGACGGTTTCACTAGCGACCTCGGGATATGTGTTGTCGGTGCAAGTTTTGACCTTAGTGCGATAATGGATAAGTTTAAAGATATCGGGGACATGGTTGATGATGTAGGCAATTATCTGGATGATGCGACTTTCAATGCTCGCCTCAAGTATTTCACTGGTCTGGACATGGCTAATTTTCAATCGGGAATGGGGCAAGGAAAAACTGCATATGTTATCAGGAGCCAATTGCTTACGGCAAGGCAGTCTCTGGCAGTAGGAAGAAAAGCAAATCTCATGGTTGCTTTTTTTAAAAAACTCAGTTACAAGGTAAAGTATGTCCACAAGGAACACTATGAAGATATTTTTGAGGCAATGGTAGATCCTGAAGCAGGAGCAGTGGCATATTTTTCGCACTCTCCGAAAGGAGGGCCGACAATAGAAGATTTTGAGCACGAGGATATAGAACTTCGCCTCTCAGAAGCAAGAAAAAGATGGTTAATAAAATATGAAGGAATGAGTGAATCAGATGCAAGGGCACAGGCAAACTCGGAAAGCAGGTATGCTAAGATGCAGTTCTTTTACAATCACACTTGTTATTCTGCAGAAGGGAATTATCCTTTGGTTGCAGACCAGATTTTAGATCATGGAGGAATATATTATGGGGAAAGCGACTATTTGTGGTCAGTTGAAACACCAGACACGACCTACACGCGGCAATAATATTTCAAAAGCAATTATCGCATTGTTATTAGTTATGCTTTTCGCCAGCTCCGGCTGCACAGAAGTAATCAATAAACTACTCGAAGGTGGTGGAGGCGGAAACGGAGGCAATGGCAGTAACGGCGGCGGAGACAACCCTGTCTTAGACGACCCGATTGCAAAAGAACTCACGAGAAACGGTTTCACTGTTGTTTATGTCGATTATGAAGAAGGAAACACGTATGTCGGCTATGAACAGGAAGACGACTTTAACGAAAAAGAACTCTACGCCAAGTTTGCTTATATTTTCGGAATCATTCTGGTTCACTCGGAAGACTCTGTGATGGTCGGCGTGGAAGCAATCTTTGACGACGGAGAATCA
>CAZEVB010000148.1:0-2199 GCA_964515835.1 uncultured archaeon
GCATACGGGAAAGAAAAGGGCATTCTTTCAAAGATTAAAGAAAAAGTGGATGATGTTCTGAGAGAAGATGACAGACCAAGAGACGGAAAATTCTCCTGGAAAGGCAACTGATTTTATTTTTGCACCGGCAATTAGGTCCCGAAAGGGATATGTTCGGTGCAATCCATATATTTTCAGAGGATTACATTCTTAGGAATTCGGGAAGCAACGACCATAACCTTGGCTTTAACCAGATTTTTTTCATGAAAGTGCTTGGCTTGTCCATGTCTCCTTCTTTGTTAAGGAACTCTTCTAAACCTGCTTTTTTTGATTTTCCCAGAAGCTTGTCTATTTTTTCAGGACCCTGTTTGTTAAAGTAAGACCTTATCTTCCAGTGCATGTTAAGTTCCTTGTAAACAGGAGAAAGCTTTTTTGTGTACTCACTAACCGGTTTTTTGTGCTTGTAATGGTCAGCAATAGAAGAAGCAGCGCGTCCTGCAGCTTCAAGACCAAGGATTACACCTCCTCCGCTGGTTGCTTTTGTGTGGAAAGCAGCATCACCGGCAAGCAGGATGTTCCCATTTACCGGGTTCTTGATTGGTTCCCCGCATGGAATAAGTCCTGACTGCCGTGAGATTGTTTCAAATTCAAGATTTTGCGAACTAACAAAACTATTGAAAGCATCTTTCGCGTTATAAGAAGCTGTTCCGACACCTATTCTTGCTATTTCCTTGCTCTCAGGAACTATCCATGCAAAAAAGTTTTCTGCGTAGGAACCAAAAAAGACCTCAACATAATCAGGATCAAAACTTCCTCTTGCACGAACCTGATAGCTCTTTATGAACTGATTTGGACCTACCTTTATTCCGAGAAGGTCGCGTGTTTTTGAGACTGCTCCATCTGCACCCAAAAAGAACTCTGACTTGAAGAGTTCGCCCCGTCCTTCGCGTTCAACAAACAGCTTGTCACCGTTAATGTTCAGCATTTTTGTGTTAAGAAGAACATCAACTCCAGCCTTTTTGGCTTCCTTTGCCAACTGCAAATCAAAAGCATCTCTCTTAATTACATAAGCAACTGTAGTTGGTCTTTCAACTACAAGAGTATTTGTCCTACCGTGAATCTTTGCTCCCCTGACACCATTCAGGACAATACCGTCATCGAATTTAATGCCTAATCTTTCAATGCCTGAGCGGCTGATTAAACCAGAACAGCTGACAGGTTTGCCTATTGAAGGATGTTCTTCAATAACAAGGGAATCAAAGCCCTGCTGTTTTACCAGAGTAGCTGCCCTGAATCCGACCGGACCGCCGCCAATTACTGCCAAAGAGTACATGATATCATAATATTAGTGCATCTTGATTTAATATTCTGATGGTTAAAAGCAGACCATTAGGATTTTAAAGAATTAGAACCTAATAAGAATATGGACATTTTTGCTATAGTAATAGGGCTGAGTACTCTTGCCGTTGTTCTTATTGTCCCAGGTTATTTCATCAGCCTGGCTTTTTTTCCAAACAAAAAAGACTTTGATGCAATTGAAAGAACCGCTTTCTCGGTTGTCTTCTCAATAACCTTTCTTCCCCTTGCAGTGCTAGTGGAGAACATGCTGTTCGGCATAGCAATAACGCAGCTTAATGTTGTGTTTAATCTTCTTGCAATCATAATATTGTCGCTCGTGGTTTATCTCGTGAGGATACAGAAACTAATTGTGCCCGAAACTATTTACAGGGTGTTGCCTAAAGTGAAGAAAGAGGAAGTAGCGGAAATAATTCCTTTTTTCAAAAAATGATGGCTGTTAAAATGGAATCTAAAGACAAAATGTTCAAAGTCTGTATAAGATGCGGTTCGACTAACTGGTATTATGACACTGTAGGAATCTCAGGAACTGCGGCTTCAGCCACAAACTTAATAGAATGCAGGGACTGCCATTACAGGGCAATGCCTGTTGAAGTCAACAAAGAAACCCAAGAAGAAATGAAAAAGAATTTCAGAGAACAAAAATAAGATTGTCCTGGAAACAATCTCTCTTTGCTTACTTGCTAATAGCCCCGCTGAGATTCGAACTCAGGTCGCCGGGTCCAGAACCCGATATGCTTGGCCACTACACTACGGGGCTATAAAGTAAAAATATTTTATTGTCCGACAGAATTAAAAAAGATTATTTCCCAAAATTTCTTTTTCGTTCTTGGTAACTGTCAATCGCTTTTTTGAAATCTTTTT
>CAZEVB010000149.1:0-2133 GCA_964515835.1 uncultured archaeon
GAAGTTGAAATTGAAGGATTAAAAGAAGCAATTGATGAAGTCAAAGAGTTTTCTGTAAAAGGAAAAATCAAAAAGAAAAAGAAACCAAGTGTTAGTAAGCAGGAACAACTTGAAACAAAAAAGATGTCAAGTGTGATCTTCAACTCAGGCTGACTTCCAGGTTTTTCTTTCTTTTTTGTCTTTTGATTTATCACGGGTTTCTTTTGCTATTATTGAAGCCGCACCAACAACAGGATTAAGGTCATCTGCTTTAGCAAGAAAAGTAAGCTTAGATTTTATTTTTATGGGAGAACCATCAACAATGATTTCTGCTTCAGGCCAGAGTGCCCTGAAATAATAAGCAGCAGAGTCAATTGCTGTTGCCTGTATTTCATTCATGTTCATGCCTTTCTTCCTCAGAAGATCAATGAGTTCGGCGTTTACACTAAAAGTTGCAATTGAAAGTGCTTTTTCTGTTACTGAGGAAGCTGCCTGACTGATGTTTGTTGTTTTCTTGCTGTCGCGGAAATTAAGGAGCATGCTTTTATCTGCAAGGACAGCTCCAACGACAAAAGGTCCTTCTTTTTCTCCCCTGCCTGTTTCATCGATACCCACAATAATCTGCGAAGGCATCTCAAAGTTTGAGAGAATCTCTGAAGCAACTTCCTTGTGGTTGTCTCCCTGAATAACAAGTTTGCCTGAGGTATAAAGAGTTATTGTGCAATCCTTGTGTTTAACCCTGAGTTCTTCAAAAGAAGTGTTTGTTTTTATTCTTTCGTAAGCCGAGAGTATTTGCGAGAGTTTTTTCTTGTCTTCCTTAGGGAAATTAAGAACTTCTTGCATCTTATTTCCTCATATAAACATTAGTGCAGGGGAAAGGAATTTCTATCTTTTTCCTGTCGAATTCTTTCTTAAGTGCCTTAATGAACTCGTGTTTTACCACAAATTTTTGGCCATATTCATTAACCTTCAGGATGACCCCGAAGTGTATACTAGAGTCACCGAACTCGGAGTACCTGATAACGGGATATTCTTCAGGACCAAACTTAACATCGAATTTTTCCATTACCTTTCCGCCGACCTGTTTGCAGACTTTTTCTACTTTCTCCAGGTCACTACCGTAAGAAACTCCAACCTCAACTTTAAACAAGAGCGGCTGGCTTGGTGAAAAATAGTTAATGAGAATTGATTCTGAGAGTTTTTTGTTTGGAATTATTACAAGGTTGTTGTCCCATGTTCTTATGCGCGTGCTTCTCCAGCCGACATCCTCAACATAGCCCTTGAGACCGTTCTCTAACTCAATGTAGTCCTTAATCTTTATTGGCCTGTCAAGGACCATGTGTGCCCCTGCAATGAAATTGCTTAAAGTGTCCTGCATTGCCAGGGCGATTGCCAGACCACCAACACCAAGAGCGGCAATGAGAGTGGTTATCTCTAAGCCCAACTGATTAAGGATCCAAACTAAAGCAACGCCGTAAACAATAAATGCAATGATTTTCCTGAAAATGGGGAAGAACTGATCATCCAGTTTGCTGTTGGTTTTTGAGGAAATTTCTTTCATGTACCAGTCAAAGAATGAGTCTGCTACCTTCACAATAAAGTAAGCAGCAATAACAATCCATCCGATGAGGAAAGTAAGGTTAATTTCGTTCAGGTAAACTGCCGAACCTGGAAAGAACTTTGCCGAAGTAAAGAGACCAATAATAATTATTGCTAATGCGAGCGGTCGTCTGACTGAATGTATAAGCAGATCATCCAGAATTGTTTCTGTTCTTCCTGCAATCTTTTTCTCCAGTTTCCCGAGAATAAAGACAGCAGCCTTTGCAATAACAAGGGATAAAACAAATATTCCTAAAGAAAAAATTATTTCAGCGTAAGGCGCTAACTGCTCTATTAACTGCATCTAGTATAGATTGTATTAAGTGTTTAAAAAGCTAATCGCGCGGCATCCGGTTCGGATAAAGTATAATAATTGCGAGTTAGTTATCAGCTACTAAGCATTATAAATGAGTATATCTATTCTGATATAAGCATGGAAGAATTTTTCACTGAACTGGCAGTAATCCTTATCTTCACAACCATACTCGGGCTTATCCTGAGGAAACTAAAGCAGCCGCCTTTATTGGCATACCTGCTTTCAGGAATAATTCTCGG
>CAZEVB010000150.1:0-2120 GCA_964515835.1 uncultured archaeon
TTTTCCTTGAGTTCTTTAAGGAACCTGCCAATCGTGTTGTTAACATGCACTGGCTGAGTCTGCAGGAGTTTGGCAGTGTAATCAAGAAGTTCGCCGTCAGTTAAGTCTGTTCTTTCATCGGATTTTAGTTCGAGTTCTTCAAGGGGAATCTTTTTTTGTTTCTTTACTGCTTTTCTTGATTTCTTCCATAATTTGAATAGTTCTTCTGTTCTCTTCGGAACCTGTTTCTTGTGCACTCCAAGTAAGAAAGCCGCTTCATCAATCATCGAACATGTTTCCTCAGAAATCTTTTCATATGCTTTTCCAGCAACAAAATTTATCCTAATTATTCCATCCTGTACCTTTGTGGCATTAATGATCTTAATGTTGCCGATGTCGCCGGTGGCGTTAACATGGGTTCCGCCGCAAGCCTCAATGTCTTTGTCAATCTTAACTATCCTGATTTTTCTTCCAGGAACTGCTCCTCCCTGATAAATGCGCGTACCGTACTTGTTTTCTGCTTCTTCCCTGAGCAGAAGACTTTTCTCTACTTTCAGGTTTTTGGTTATCTTGTCATTGCACAACTCTTCAATTTTTGTTAATTCTTCTTTGCCAGGAATATCATAATGAGTAATATCAAGGCGTGCTCTTTTGAGGGTCTTTGATGCACCTGCCTGGTAAACATGCGGACCCAAGACTTTCCTTGAGCAGAGATTAACAAGGTGGGCAGCACTATGATGTTGAGTTAACTGCATTCTTCTTTCAGAATCAATTTTTCCTTTTACAATATCGTCTTTCTTGAATCCTTTTGTATCTTTTAGCTTGTGAAGAAGGACCCCGTTTTTCTTAATGACCTCAATATCTTCTGCATTGCTTATTTTCCCTGTGTCATGCAGTTGTCCACCCGATGTCGGATAGAAAGCTGTTTTGTCAAGGACAAGGTAATTCTTTTTTACTGCAAGAACTTTTGCCTCAAAATCAAGGAGCATACAGTCACCATAGTAAAGGATTTCTGTTTCAGGCAAACCTGAAATGTCTATTGAGAGTTCTTTTCTTGTTGCTGTCTCTTGCTCTAAGTTTGAATGCCTCTCTGCAACCAATGAATAAAAGTTTTCCGGCACGTTGATCTCAATCTTTTTCTTTGCTGCTTCTTCACTCACTTGTTCAGGAGTAACACCGTGGCTGTCATACATTTCAACAAGCTTTTTTGTGTCAAGTTTCTTTGAGAGAGCAGAATCAATTATTTGTATTGAGCGCTTCCTGTTTTCTGTGTACTTCTTCCACTCACTGCCCATAATTTTTGCAGAGTTATCCAGATGATCTTTGAGTTCTGGGTAAATAGGTTTCAGGAAAGAAGCATGCATTTCCATTAACTTGTCTAAGTCAATGTCCCACGAGTACTTGTCCAGGAAAGAGAACATTCTTCGTATAACTATTCTTAGGTTATAGCCTCCGCCGACATTGCTTGGCAGGGCACCGTCATTAAGGGCAACCAAGGCCGCTCTTGAGTGCTCGGCAACAGAATAAACAGCAACTAAAGGAAGGACTTTTTCTTTTAGTTCCTTTGAATCCATTTCTAGTTCTTTTGCCACAAACTTCCATGTTTTTTCTATGTCGTCAACTTCATCCACATTAAGATAAGCGGAATAAGGCAGGAATTTCTGCATTAGTTTTTCGTCATAATCAACTGCACACTTTTCGCGCAGGTGTTTGACCACAGAAGGGAATGTTGTTTCATAGCTAGTGCTTTTTCCCTGTGTGAACCACGGAATTCTTTCATGACCCTGACCCATGTCCAGGACCTTTATTGCAAGTTCTTCGCTTCCTTTTTCCAAAGCACGGAACTGCATGTAAACCTGATTGCCGAGTTCACAGCCCCCTGAAAAGAACTCTATGCAGGGACCAAAAAAACCCGCTCCTGCCCACGCGTCCTCATGCAGGATTAATTCATCTTTAGGCACTCCCATGCCTTCGTTAATCCAGGTATAATATTCATCAAAGTATTTTGGGGGATCGTAGTTCTGCTTTTCCTCGAAATGAAGCTGGCCAAACATATCAAAGCAAACGTAATGACTGCCTGTAACTCCGACATTGTCAATGTCGTTAAAGCGAAGGCTTAACTGAGGGATTATTGCTGCGTT
>CAZEVB010000151.1:0-2119 GCA_964515835.1 uncultured archaeon
GACTCAAAGATTTTTGTTAAGTTATTTTCATCTTTCTTTTTTTCAGGAACACCATAATTTCCGATGAGTGGGTAAGTAAGCGTAAGAATCTGTCCTTTGTATGAAGGATCTGTAAGAGATTCTATGTAACCAGTCATGCCTGTGTTGAAGACAACTTCTCCTGTTGTGCTTCCTTCATAACCAAAGGAAACGCCTTCAAAAACAGATTCATCCTCAAGCACGAGACGCGCCTTAACAGGATTTGAAAATAAATCAGGATTTTTTTCTTGCATTCTAAAAAAAAGATAATGTCCAATTCGTATTAAAAAGCTATTGCCAGATTTTTATGTAGAAATCAGACTTTATTTTTTGTGGTGATTTCTTTTTCTTGACACATGTTCTTCTTCAAGAACAGCTCTTGCAGATCTTATTTCTCCAGGACTGATTTTGCCTATCCTAATCTTATTTTTTTGGTGTCTCATGTATTCTTGCTTTCTTGGGAAGTCTCCGACCGTTGTTTTGGTTCCGAAGATAATTTCAGGAGTAGTCGGCCTTCTTTTGCTTACTGTTGGTTTTTTTCTTGGCCCTGGTTTTTTAATCATATAAAATATTATGGGCTCATACAATAAAAGAGTGCTGTTTATTCTTTTGAGTTGCCCTTTTCATGGTAAAATGCAATCAGGTTAAGCATTTTTTCTGTTGCTTTCACTGCAGCCATTACCTGGTCAGAGTCAACACCGATAGTCTGGAAACTATTACCGTTTTCTTTCCATGATATTTTTGTTTCGACTAATGCATCTGTTTTTCCGCCAGGGGGAATACCCACTTCGTAATCAACTAGTTTAGCCATCTTTAATCCTGCTTTTGTACTTATTTTGTTGATTGCATTCATGAAAGCATCATAGCCACCGTCACCATTGGCTTTTTCCGAGTATTCTTTTCCTTCGACTGAAAGAGTAACTTCTGCAGACGGCTTTCTTTTTGTGCCTGAAGAGACAACACATTCTTTTACTTTTATTTTTCTTTGTTCCGGTTTCCTGAGCACATCTGTTATTATGAATGGCAGGTCTGCTGTTGTTATGCTTTGTTTCTTGTCGCCTAACTCAATTACTCTTTTGAGCACGTCTTTTTTTTCTTCCGTGTTTAGTTCAATGCCAAGTAACTTAAGGTTTTGATCCAGACTGGCTTTTCCACTCAGCTTACCCAGGGAATACTCAGTGGATTTACCGAATCTCTCGGCATTCAGTCTGCTCTTGTAAAGGTCTCCTTTCTTGTCTCCGTCAGCGTGAATGCCTGCTGTTTGTGTAAATACTACTTTTCCGATAACCGGTTTATTGTCAGCTATTCTTCGCAAAGAAAATTTTTCAACTATACTGCTTGTTTCAATCAAACAGTTTTCTCTTGCATTGCATCTGAACTCGGTCAGGTCATTGACTGCAACAGTGACTTCTGCCAGTCCTGCGTTTCCTGTTCTTTCACCCAGACCATTGACTGTGGTGTGCACACAACAGACTCCGGCTTCAACTGCGGCAAGCGAATTTGCTGTTGCCAGGCCGTAATCGTTGTGCGCGTGGTAATCAAACTTCATTTTAGGGAATTTTTCAGCCAATTCGGCTATGAATCTGCCTGTCTGACGCGGGGAAAGAATTCCTAAAGTATCTGGTAACACGATTCTCTCGAAACCAAATCCGGAGATTCCTTCCAATAGCTTAATGACATAGTCTTTTGAGTGGAGCATTCCATTGCTCCAGTCTTCAAGATAAATGTTCATCTTAATCTTGTTCTTTTTTGCGTAATCGACAACCTCTTTTATATCTGCCAGGTGTTCTTTAGGTGTTTTTCTTATCTGCAAACGCAGGTGCCTTTCCGAGCCCTTTGCAAGAAGATTCATTTTTGTACATCCTGCTTTTTTTATCCAGTCAACTGAAGCGTGTTTATCGACAAAACCAAGTATCTCTACTCTGTCAAGGTAACCTTTTTTCTTTGCCCAACTAGTGATTCCTTTTACTGCTTCCAGTTCTCCTTCCGAGACCTTTGCAGAACAAACCTCAATAAAATCAACATTTACTCGGTTAAGCAGCATTTTAGCTATAGTCAGTTTTTCGTGCGCATTAAAGGAAACGTCTTTTGTTTGTTCCCC
>CAZEVB010000152.1:0-2092 GCA_964515835.1 uncultured archaeon
ACTGCGGAGCAATCGCAAAAGCACCTGTTGAAGTAAAGTGGATAGAGGCAACAGAGTTAGAGAAAAAAGATGATTACGAAAAACTACTCAAAGGAATAGACGGATTAATTGTTCCAGGTGGATTCGGAAGCAGGGGAGTAGAAGGAAAAATAAGGGCAGTTAATTATGTGAGGAAAAACAAGATTCCTTTTTTAGGACTTTGTTATGGTTTCCAGATGGCAGTAATTGAGTTCGCAAGGAACGTGGCTGGACTAAAAGATGCGAACAGCACAGAGACAGATGCAAAAACAAAGAACCCTGTTATCTGCATTCTGCCTGAACAGGAAGACATTGAAGAACTTGGCGGAACCATGCGCCTTGGCGGTTATGATGTTGTTGTAGAAAAGGGAACAAAAGCATTCGAGTTATATGAGAGCACTAATGTAAGGGAAAGATTCAGGCACAGGTTTAATGTTAACACAGAGTACATTGATTTGCTTAAAGAAAAAGGACTGGTCTTTTCAGGGAGAGCGCCGAAGAAAAGAATAATGCAGATTCTGGAATTACCTAAAAAAGAACACTCGTTCTTTGTTGCATCACAGTTCCACCCAGAGTTTACTTCAAGGCCCCTGAAACCTAACCCATTGTTTTTGGGTTTTGTTAATGCATGCAAGAAAAATAAATAATTTCACGAGAAGATTGAAGTGATTAAAAAACTAGTTCCTTTTCTGTTAATTTTTCTCTTTTCTTTTGGTTCAAAGATATCGTTCTTCTTTATACCTGTTTATCTTGACTTGCGCGGGTTTACTGGTCTTGAAATTGGTTTGCTGGTTGCACTATCTTCTGTAGCAGCATTCATAAGTTTCTTCCCAAGCGGTCTTGTTAACGACAGGAAGTCAATAAAGAAACCGCTCATTGTAAGCTTTATTCTTCTGGCATTGTTTTACCTTGGAATGACTCTTGTCGAAGGATTCCTATTATTTTTCCTCATCTTCCTACTCGGAGGAATCGGACTAAAAATTGGGGAGAACAGCCTGAGAAATTATTTCTTCAAGAGATCTATCGGAAAAAGCAGAGGAGAAAAACTCGGGACTTACCAGTTGTTTGTCATTTTCGGGATCATTGCAGGAGTACTCGGATTCTCGTTCTTTGTCCCACTCACGAGCTTTGACCTGATTTTACAGGGAGTAGGACTTCTCTTTCTGCTTCTAATTTTGTTTGTTTTTTCTATACAGGATACCACAGGAAACAAAGTAAAGATTCTCGAGTACAAAAAAGACTTTTTTAGGAAAGATGTGTTGTTGTTTTCGCTTGTCCTGTTTCTTTTTACCCTGCATTGGGGAGCAGAGTCAACAAGCTATGGTTTACTACTCAAAAATTATTTTGAGTTAGATCTCTTTACTTCAGGGATTTACATGGCAGCGGCTTTAGTCCCGCTCGGCATTGCAGCATATTTCTTTGGAAAAAGGATTGACAGACAAAAGAGCAAATTAAAGAATATTATTGTGGCAGGCATGCTGATTTCAGGAACAATGCACATTGTAATGACTTTTGAGCCACTGTGGCTGTCATTTCTTGCACGGGCTGTTCATGAGTTCGGGGACGGACTGTTTAATCTATCCATGATGCTTTGGATAACAGACTCTTTTGACTTGAAAAGACTGGCTGGAAACGCCTCACTCATAATGACTGTAACTGTTGTTGCTGAAGTAGTTGGCGCAGTATTGTTCTCCACTATCGGCAGTATGTTTGGCTACCAGTTTGCATTCATCGGCTCAGGAATAACATCTATTCTGGCAGCGGTTATCTTTATACTAAAAAAAAGTAACTAAGGCTTTTACTCAAAAAGCCCATTTTCCTTTGGCTTCTGTTTCCCCGCCTGTTTCTTCTTCAGGTTCAGGAAAACCAGATTCATCGTAAACCTGATTTTTCTTTAGTTTTCCTTTCACAAAGTTGAAGATAAAGAAAAGGATAACTAGGCCGATGATTAAAGCAACAGGAAAAACTGCGTTGCCCATTACAACAAATGCCGTTGAGATAATACCCGTGTTTCTTTCGTTATCATACTCCTGTTGTTTAAGCTGAACTATGCTGTAGTCCATTGAAAGAGCCT
>CAZEVB010000153.1:0-2087 GCA_964515835.1 uncultured archaeon
TCCCCACCTAACTGTAATAAGTTAGTTTTTGAGTACTTATATATGTGCGGTTGATAAAGAATCAACCAAAAGGTTGATTTTTATTGTTTATGCCGAGTATGTGAGGGTTGTTTATTCTTCCTTTTCTATGAGACCTTCGTGCCTTTTCCTGTCCTTCCCGTGCTCTATTATTTTTGTTTCCGTGTCAATGAAGTAAATGAATCCCTGCGGTTGTATGATTTTTTCCACTTTTTTTTCTTCTAATCCAAGCAGTTTTCCGATTATTACCCTGTTTGCACACTCGTGCGCGACTATGGCTACTGTTGAATCCCTATTTTCCTGTTGTATTTCCTTAAGAACAGGAGCCACTCTTTTTTCGACATCCGCATAACTTTCCCCGTTTGGAAAAGGACTGTTGTACTTGTCTTTTTTCCTGTTTTCATACCATTCGTGTTTTTCTTTCATTTCTTCTTGCGTTTTGCCTTCCATGTCGCCCAAGTCTATTTCTCTGAGTCCTGCTCTTGCCAGTATTTCAATTTTGCGGTCTCTTGCTATTTCTCTTGCCGTGCTAATGCATCTCTTCAAATCGCTTGAATATATCTTATCTATTTTGGTTCCGCTCAATGCTTTAGCCAGTTCTTTTGTCTGCCTTATACCCTCTTCGTTAAGCGGGTTGTCTCTTTGTCCCTGCATTTTCTTCTGTGCATTCCAGTCAGTCTGCGCGTGCCGCACGATTATCAGCATCATTTCAATGAAAGTAATGTTCAGATAATTACTAAACCTTTATTGTTCAAAAATTATATTATGGGGAAAAATTTTTGGGATGCTCGTTTCGAAGAAGATGCTTTTCCGTGGGGTGAAAAGGAAAGCGAATTGGCGAGAATTGCTGCTGAAAGATTTGCTTTGAAAGAAATCGGGAAGGTTCTGGATGTTGGGTGTGGAAGCGGGAGAGACGTGATTTTTCTTGCTAAAAAAGGATTTAAGGTTACGGGAATTGATGCTTCGCCTTTGGCCAAAAGTATTGCTGAGAGAAATGCAAAGGAAAACAAAGTCAAAGCATTGTTCTTGAATGAAAAAATTCAGGACTCAACAATTGAACCGGAATCTTTTGAAGGAGTTTTGAGTTACAACACCCTGCATCTTTTTGAGGGAAATGACCTTGAACAGGCAGTAAAGAAGATTGCTCAACTGCTGAAACCGAAAGGACTGCTGTTTTTGGCTACTTTTTCTGACAAAGAAAAAAGCTCAAGAAAAGGAAGGCCGGTTCAATACTTTAAGAAAAAAGAATTAACTGAATTATTCAAACCATTCTTTAAAATAATTGAACTCACACGAAAAGATTTTTCGGAGGAACACGATAAAACAAGGCACACCCACAGGGAATGGTTTCTAATTGCAGAAAAAAATTAGATTTTCCCGAGTATTTTTGGTTCTATTCCGAAGCTGTTTGTTTCTTTTATTTTTTCGAGGCATGTTTTTGCTTCTTCTGTAACCATGCGCGTGTAAATGTCGACTCCGCATGACTTTTTTTCTCCTGCGAGGATTCCTTTTTCTTCTTTTTTGCAGTGTTCTAACAGGAATTGTGCTCCGTTCACGAGGTATTTGGTGTTAATGTTGTTTTTTCCCACTAATCCTGTTTCGAGTTCGGCTGCTCCTGTTCCGCCGTGCTGGGCGAAAGGAATGTATCTTCCGAGTTCCTGAAAGAGTTTTCTTTGGGTTAGTTCAAGTTTTTTGATGTCTGGTTCGTGTTTTTCATCCTGTTTTGCGGCGTGCTTCATTCCTATTTCGTATGCTATGCCGTCTGTTTTAGTGTATTTCACGAAAGAAACTATTTCGTCGGCAAACTTTTCCAGTTCTTTTTCTTGGAGAAACTCGTATTTTTCTTCGTCCCCGCTGCTGCCAGTGGCATTGAATTCCGCTTCAATCATCACGCTTTCATCAAATTCCCTTACATCATCAACTATTTCTTTTGTTACTGCAAAGTTCAATAGTGGGGGGAGCACTCCCGAGTCAACCATTGCCCAGGCAGCCTTTCCCACTTTAACTGATTCCACGAAATCTTCCCTGAACTGCAGGTATTTTTTGCTTACCATGTAATCCGCGAACCT
>CAZEVB010000154.1:0-2084 GCA_964515835.1 uncultured archaeon
AACCAGTTAGGAATAAGTAAGAGTGCTACTTAATAGTATAGAATACTTTTTCTCCCAAATCGCACCGGCAAAATGGTCTGCAAAAGAATAAAGACCGTTAACAGTTGTATTTATTTAGGTGGCGTAATTGTCTGAAGAAGAAAATCTTGAAAAACCTGATTATAATGATGCTCAGGATAATCCGTGGGTAAGCAGATTCGAGAGCTTCTTTAAGGCAGAACTATGGAAAGACATTGAAAAACTGGTTGAGCATTACCCTGAGAAAAGATCTCTGAATGTTGATTTTGCGGAGATTGAAAGATATGATTATGAGTTGGCTGATGCGCTCCTCGAAAACTCTGATTATGTTTTGGATGCCGCAAAAATAGCAATCAGCAGCATGGATATTCCTGCACTTGAGATAGGGGAAGGAGAATTCAAACCGCACATAAGGATTTTCAATCTGCCTGAGGAGCATGAACCTCTTCTGAGGGACATTGGTGCAAGGCACATTAACCACCTGATTACTGTTGAAGGTGTAATCAAGTCAATGAGTGATGTTCTCCCGAAACTTAGGTTAGCTATCTGGGAGTGCAAAAGGTGCGGAAACACTTACAGGATTCCTCAGCCGCAGAACCAGATAATAATGCCTAATCTTTGCGAGTGCAACCACAGGGACTTTAAGCTGCTTGAGGAAGAATCCCATTTTGTTGATTACCAGAAACTGGAGATACAAGAGCCTTTAGAGATGCTAAAGGGAAGTGAACAAGCAACAAGCATTGATGTTTATCTTACAGACGATCTTGTGAATAAGCTGATGCCTGGAGATAAGACAAGGATAACCGGCATAATAAGACTTAGACCGCCGATAAAAGGAAAGGGGGTTGTTTACGGGAGATATCTTGAAACGCACCACAGCGAAGAAACTGCAAAGGAGTTTGAACTGCTTGAAATAACTAAAGAGGAAGAAGAAGAGATAAGGGAACTTGCTGCAAAGCCGGAGATTTACGACATGCTGGTGAAGAGTATTGCACCTAACATTTACGGGCACGAGATTGTCAAGGAATCCATCACATTACAATTGTTTGGAGGAGTAAAAAAAACTTTACCGGGTAATAGTAAAGTCAGAGGAAATATTCATGTTCTGTTGGTTGGTGAACCAGGCATGGCAAAAAGCATATTACTGCAGAAAGTTAATGAGATAGCTCCTAAATCAATTTATGTTGCAGGAAAAACCACTACTGGTGCTGGTTTGTCGGCTACTGCTGTTAAGGACGAATTTGGTGATGGTGGCTGGACACTAAAAGCAGGTGCATTAGTGTTAGCTAATGGCGGCTTTTGCATGGTGGATGAACTGGACAAAATGGATCCTCAGGACAGGAGTGCTTTGCACGAAGCAATGGAGCAGGGTTCTATTAGTGTGGCGAAAGCAGGAATTATAACTAGGTTTAAGACAAACACGAGTATTCTTGCTGCTGCTAACCCAAAAGGAAGCCGCTTTGATGCTTACGAGAACTTCATTGAGCAGATTGATCTTCCTGCCTCTTTGCTCTCCAGATTTGACTTGTTCTTCATAATCAGGGATGTTCTCGACAAAAAGAAGGACCGCGAGATTGCAACCCATATCATGAAAAGCCACCAGGTTGGAGAAGCACTGCTTCAGAGCATAAAAGGAAAGAAGATGTCTAAGCAGATCGAAGAAATGCAGGAAAAGATTACTCCTGTAATAGAAGCGGATTTACTCAAAAAATATATTTCATATACGCGACAAACTATTTTCCCGATAATGAATGACGAGAGTATAAAAGAAATAATTGATTTTTATGTTGATCTCCGTGAAGAAGGAAAAAAGCAGGATGCTTATGCTGCTACCCACAGACAGCTAGAGGCAATGATAAGACTTAGCGAGGCAAGTGCAAGAATAAGATTGAGTAATATTGTCGAAAAAGAAGATTCTGCAAGGGCAATAAGGTTGTTTAGAGCATCTCTGCAGGAAGTTGCTTTTGATAAGGAAACAGGAAGATTTGACATTGATATGATTACTACTGGTAAGAGCAAGGCTAACACAGACAACATTAAACTTGTTCTGAGGATAATCAAAGAGA
>CAZEVB010000155.1:0-2034 GCA_964515835.1 uncultured archaeon
GCACCAACCATGATTATTCTTGTGGCATTGTTTTTCACTAGCTTTGAATAAGAATCTATTTCAGGTAATTCTTCAATGTCTTTTACTTTCGGTACTCTTACTTTTGCTTCTGCGAGAGCAGCAAACCAACCCGCAGCAAAGAAAGGATGCAGCGAGGTAAATGGGGCGGCCAGGAAAGCAGCCAATATAGACAACGGGTGTCCTCTTGCAATCAGGACTCCGAATGCAGAGAGCACACCGTTAACTGCAAACCAAACCAGTATAGCGTTTACTCCCATTGAGAAATCTTTTGTAAGAAAAATAGTTCCGATTAGAACAATAAACAACAAAGGAATAAGATATTTAATAATTTTTATGTAATTCTTTTTCTTAGGAACAACATCAAGACCAACTGCTTTTCTTCCCTCTATAATATTCTTCTCTATTCCGTCCAGGTGTCCTGCTCCGACAACTGCAACAATCTTTTTTGCTGGGCATCTTTGAATCCGGTCAGCAATGTAAAGGTCTCTTTCATCAACAAGAACTTCTTTTAGTGAAGGCAGTTCTCTTGAAAATTCTTCCATGAGTTCAGTCATCACGTCTTTTTTCTTCATTTGTTCTATTCTTGCCTCATCAATCTTCTCTTTTTTTGCACCAAAAATCATTAATGACATTGAATAGAACAACTTGAGTTTTTCAATCAGAGTGGCTTTTGCAACTGCTCTTTTCATTGTTATTCTGATGTCCCTGTCAAGCAAAGCAATCCTGATTTTTCTTGTTTCTGCTTCTTCAACCGCACTAATCATGTCACTGCCTGTCTTAATGCCGATTGTTTTGCCAATTTTTTTCTGCAGGTTAGATAACAACAGATTAATCAGAAACAAATAAGTCTGCCCGGTTTTGATAACCTGCACAACATTTGTTTCCCGCCATTTCTCTCCCGATCTAAGTTGCTTTAGTCTTGCATAATCAAGTTCAACACCGATTATCTCGGGATTGTACTTTTCAATAGTTTCTTTTACAAGTTCTTCGCTTTTTCTGGAAATGTGGGCTGTGCCGACCAGAATAATTTCTTTTCCATCTTTGTTGATTTCTCTTACAAGCATCTAAGCAATTTTTGTCGAATAGAAATATAAACTAATACTGCATTATTAGTTAAGCAGCTAAATATTTCACTAACACAGGAGGATTACTATGGCACAGATACAAGATTTTCTCAATTCACGCTCTTGTCCATTATGCAAGTCAAATCTCGATTACAATGTAAAAGAATCAAAACTAACCTGCAAAAATCCTGAATGCAAAAAACAATACCCTGTTGAGGATGGAATACCAATAATGCTTGTGGAGGAATGAAATGAAACAAACTGCTTTGCTGTTTATTGTTCTTCTTTTACCTTTAATTGTTTTTTCTACTGAGATAAACACTGCCGACTCTATTCCGGTCGGCTCAATGTGGTCAGTTGATGCTACTCTCACAGGAGACTTTGACAAAGCAGTTATTTTAGTTGACTCTTCAAAATTAATTACTGCTTATTATGTTTCACAGAACGACAGCATGCTTGTCGACGATGCCTCTGTAGATTATTCAAAGTTAAGTTCATACAATACTCAGCCAACTTCAATCATTCTTGCGCTTTATCCTCTTGCAGAAGGAACACACGCAATAAATGTTTCTCTTTACAGAGACTCTGACTTGGTTGACGAACAATCAAAGTCAATTGAGTTTATCGGCACAGACTCTTCAATAACAGAAAAACTTGACGAGTTAATAGACGAAGTTGACTCAATGAGCAGAGAGTTAGGAAGAATGCGTGCAAGAGACACAAACTTTGATAAGAATGTTTCTCTCTTGGAAAACAGTCTTGCTTCAGTCAGAAGCGAAATTTCAGGTTTAACTGATAGTTTATCACAAAAAGCAGATAACGCTTCACTTTCAGAAGCACAATCAACCCTTACTACTATTGGCAATAACATTTCTGCAATAACAAAACAGATTGAGGCTCTTTCAATGGACTACAGCATAGTTCAGCTTAAACAACAGGAGTATGATAA
>CAZEVB010000156.1:0-1993 GCA_964515835.1 uncultured archaeon
TTGCATCAGCAAAGTTAATTGTCTGTTCAGTAGGCACAAGCAGTTTTGCCTTCATGACAAAAGTCTTCTGCATCATGCTGTCAAATGCCTCAAAATATTCTTCCTTTTCTTTAAAACCAGTTTTCATTACTGTAATGAAATACTCTTCTCCTTTCACTACCTCTATTCTTACTGCTCCGTTGCTGTTGGTTACCTCACTAATTCCGAGGTCATCAATCATTACTGTTGCACCGACAACAGGCTGTTCTGCTTCGTCATAGACATAAATATCCACAATTGATTTTTCCTGCTGAGGAGCCAAAAGAACAAGTGCAACTGCGATAACAATCAGTATGAGCACAGCTGCGATTACCTTTGTTTTGTTTTCAATCAGAGCATACTTTAACTCGTCTAACTTGTAAGAAAGTTCTTCCATTCCCATTGAACCACGCTGCAATTACCTATCAAGATAGTTGTTTCTTATATATAAATATTTATAGGGAATAAAAAAATTAAATTGAACCAAACAAGTTTGCTCTTACTCATCAACTATACAGTTGTTTACTGCATAGTCTTGTTTGCTCATGAATGAATCTGCTTCCATTACTGCCTTCGGGTTCCAGAAGAACTCTGCTCTTGCATCAGAACTGCTTACACAGACATAACCATCTCTAACAAGGTCAATCATTCCTTCAATGCTGTTCAGTGTGTATGGAATATCTTTTGCACCGTTAAGACTCATCTGTGATCCGCCGACAGTGCTTCCAAGTATGTTCATTGTATCGCTCGCAGCTTCTTTCTTAATAAGGCTGCTTGACTGGTATGGTGTGTAGAAGACTGTCTGTAAATACAGCTTTCCGAATCTCACAGGATCACAGAACTCGAACCCATAAGTAGTTGCTGCTTTCTCCGGGTTAACTACTGAACATTTCCTGTTCTCTGCAGGAAGTGCATGCATGTCTGCCTTTCCCCAGAACTCGTCATAAACAAGAGTATCGCTGAAGCTCCTGCAGTTTATTCCGACTCCATACCATTCTGCCAGACTATAGCCAACATCTTTAGCTGAACCGTCAACTTCTACAGCATAATAACCGAAAGCATCTTCGTTCTCGTTAGTGATCTCCAGCATTACAGGGGTAGCATAACTCGGGCTGTAAATTATTTGCGGGTTTTCTCCTCTTTCAACTTTCAGGATTACTCCCTTGTCATCCACATTAAGTCTCTTAAAGTTCTTGCTGTTAACCACATTAACATTACCCTGGTCAATAGGAGTAGTGCCGGAAATAGTTATTGTCTGGAGCGGGGTATTACCGCCGTCAATGTTAATTATGTCTCCGTCAAAGTTCACTCCATAGCCGACTCTCTGGTTATAAGTGCCTACAAGACCATCAAATGGTAGGTAATAAAGAGGGTTATTAGGAACCGGAACCCCTGTCTTGTAAACAATTACTTCAATTGTGGAATTAGGCTGGCCATCCTTAAACAACTGCCAGTCGTTGTCACCGTAAATAATGTTTATTGTTGTGTTGTAAACACCCGGTCCTGGTAATGCATAACCTTCAGGAGTTGCACTGTCATATCTTGGAACAACCTTAAACAAGTCATAGTCCTTGAAGTACTCTCCAAGTCCTTCGCTTCCGAGATAGTATGCAGGTGCATCAAAGAGCGCAATTGTCTTTGCGTAACTGTCAAAGTCTGCCTGCAAGTCAGGGCTGTATCTTTCTTTAATTAAGTGTGCCTTGAAGTCTATTGCTTCAAGAACCCCGTCAACCTGTGGTCCGGTCAAACCAGTTGCCGCAATAAAGTGCTTTAATCTTTCTGTTGAATAAGGCTCGCATTCCTCCAAACCTGTTCCACCGATAGTAAATCCGATACTCAGGCTGTCGCTTTCACTCCTGTTCTGGCAGTTCTCACAAAGCCCTTTTGGAGTTACCTCTGCAAAAGCAAAGTATGTCCCGTTCTCCAGCTCAAACTCACAGCTGACTTCTCCTGTGCTTAGTACACTTGCCTCAAG
>CAZEVB010000157.1:0-1940 GCA_964515835.1 uncultured archaeon
AATTTTCTCAAAACATCACACTCAATCCATTATATGTTCTTTTCATTTCATCCACTGTCATTTGTCCGTCTGCAGATTCTTTTCCTTTTTCAAGGGAAGCAAAGGTCATGTAAGCTCCAAAGAAAACTGATAATGTTCTGGAGTCTCTTCCAAAGATTCCCATGCTGAAGCAGATGATTCTTTTGCCTTGACTTTTAGCGTGCTTGATTAACATGAAACACATCTCGTTGTCTAACATTGTTCTTGCGTAAGTGACTATCTTGACAACAGAAACACCTTTCTTTTTTGCCAGTTTGTCAAAAACCTTTTTCAGTTCATCAAAGTGAGGTGTTTCCTTAAAATTGTGGTAAGACAGGATTATTCGCGCTGTTTTCCTGTTCTTGATTAACTTGGTTATCAGTTTGCTGTTGGTGGATGCTTCAATGTCAACAAAATCCGCACCAATTTTTGCTGCATTTATCAGCAAAGAGATTCTTTTGATTTCTGTTCCCTTAAAGAAACCGCCTTCTCTTTTTGGTCTTGCAGTAACAATGACTTTCTTGTCACATGCTTTAATCAGTTTTTTCAGCTCGTTTTCGTTTACTTTATCCAGATAATCCAGGCGCAGTTCTATTGCATCGGCTTTTTTGTTTGCTTCTTCTATTTCTTCGAACGCATCTTCAATCTTTTTTGCGGTAATTGGAACAGCAATCATTTCCCAAGCACCTTCCTAATCAAGGTAGGACTTGCACTAACAGAATATTTTCCTTTTGCAGGGAACATCTTGCCGATTCTTGTTGGAAACGAGAAATTGATTTTTCCTGAAACATTTTTTTTGTCTTTTTTCATTGCTTCAACAAGTTTTTTGTTTGTGATTTCAGCCAGTCTTATCCTGAAGCCTGTTCTTTCAATTATTTTCCTTATTCTTTGTGTTTCGTTCTCAGAAAAACCAGTCAGTTTTTGTGCAAGAAGAGCCTCGTAGTACATTCCGCATGCAATTGCCTCGCTGTGGGAGTATTTTCTGTAATTTGTGACTGATTCAACAGCATGTCCAATCGTATGACCAAAATTAACTGTTTTTCGAAGGCCTTTTTCTTTTTCGTCTTTCATGACTATCCTGCTTTTTATCCTGCAGTTGTCTGCAACAAGTTTTTTCAGGACAGTTCTCTTTTTTGAGAATATTTTGTCAAGGTTTTTCTCTATAAACCGGAACAATTTTTTGTCAGCTATAATGCCGTGCTTAATGCATTCTGCCAGCCCATTTTTAATCTGTTTTTTCGGAAGACTATCAAGGTAAGAAATGTTAACGAACATTGCTTTTGGCTGATAGAAAGCACCGCAACTGTTTTTTCCGTGCTTTAAGTCAACACCTACCTTGCCACCTAATCCAGAGTCAACCATGGCAAGCAGAGTTGTCGGAACCTGCACATAGGGAATGCCCCTCATGTATGAAGCGGCAACAAAACCTGCGAGATCTCCAACCACGCCTCCTCCGAGTGCAACTACAAATGAGTTCCTGTCAATTCCTTTTGCAAGCATCTTGTCAAGAATATTTTCAACAGTCGTGAGGTTCTTTAATTTTTCTCCGCCCTCAAAAGAAAGCAGTTCTATTTTCATTCCTTTTTTAGCGAGCAATTGTTTTAGTTTCCTGCCGAACAGTTTTTCTGTTATCGAATCGCACACAATAACATAGGAGCTTGCCTTTTGCTTTTTCAGGAAAACAACCAGTTCTTTTTCGTTCTCGGAAATAACTATGTTGTAATCTCTTTTTTCCGGTTCAAGTTTAACAGTTATCTTCAACCAATCACCAAATTGTTATTATTGAGTGTTACTTCATTTATTTAAGTTACTAATCGTATGAGCTCTTCTGCAGTATCATCAAACCCCTTGTCTGTATTGATTATACTGTCTGCAGCTTTCTCGTAAAGTGGTTTTCTTTTTGCAAGCATTTGTTTGATTTC
>CAZEVB010000158.1:0-1888 GCA_964515835.1 uncultured archaeon
TTTGGCATGTGTTCTTCAAACTCCTTATCAATCATTTCTGTGTGTATTCTTGTTAATTCTTCCAAAATCCAGGCTAAGTGCTCAGGAATAAATTCTGTTTTTATCAAAATATCGTTAAGAAAACGAAAGACATATTCTGAGTCTTGCAAAACAAACACATTCATCTTTAATGAAGCAAGATGACCGACCTGCGACTTCATCTTATTGATAATTACTTCATGAAACGGTTTCTTTACTATTTCTTTTTCAGTCATTTTTTCTCCTTATATATAATCATTGTTAAGAACTATTTATAGCTCACCTGATAAACTAGAGATGTCAACCTATAAATAAAATATCTAGGTTCAACCTCAATATTTGAAAAACTACTCATATTTTATAATAGGCTTAGCCTATCATAACTACAAAAAAGCCCGACTCATATTGGATGGTCGGACTAAAACAGTAAATTACATTCCTACATGCGTAAAAAGAGAAGAGAGACGCATATTCAAATAATTAGCTAAACGAACCAAATGGATTATCCTCAGCGATCTCTCACCGTTTTCAACTCTAGACATTTTGCTTTCTGATAAATGCAGTATCTCGCCCAACTTTTTCAAGGTCAGCCTTTCTTTACCTCGAACAAAGCGAACAACACTTTCAGAAACACCTTCTTCAATTTCAGATTTTTCCATTTTCTATTCTCCTAAAAAACATATTTCTTAACGTGCTAGTTAATCAGAGTGTAAAGTAAAAATCAGAGGAAGTCAATAGCTAAAAACCGGTTGCGATGACTGTTACCTTTATTTCTCCCTTACTTAACTTTTCATCTTGAATAGCTCCAAAGATAACTCGAGCGTCTTGAGAAACCTCTTGAGTAATAACTTTTGCCGCTTCATCTATCTCAGTTAAACTAATATCTTTTCCTCCAGAAATATTGAATAGAATGCCTTTTGCTCCTTTGCAAGATAGATCTAGCAATGGCGAGTTTAAAGCCTTTCTAGCAGCCTCCTTAGCCCTCTCAGGACCCTTTGCCCTGCCTATCCCGAACAAGGCTGAACCAGAATCTTTCATAATTGCCTTAACATCAGCAAAATCAATATTTATTATCCCAGGAAGAACAATTAAGTCAGATATTCCTTGAACTGCTTGCATCAATATTTCGTCACAATACCAAAAAGCATTAACAATTGTTGTTTTTGGTTCTAAAACAGAAAGAAGCTTATTATTAGATATAGCAATTAATGTATCTACTTTTCCTTTCAATCTTTTCAAACTAGCTTGAGCAATTTCTGAACGATGAATTCCCTCAAAAGAAAAAGGCGTTGTTACAACCGCCAATGTTAAAGCACCTGATTTCTTAGCAATTTCAGCAACAACAGACGATGCTCCTGAACCACAACCTCCGCCAAGACCACAAGCAATAAAGACCATATCTGCACCCCTTAAAACATCCTCTATTTCCTCTCTCTGTTCTTCAGCAGCCGCTCTTCCTATATCAGGATTCATCCCAGTTCCTAGTCCTTTAGTAAGGTTTCTTCCAATACGAACCTTAGAATGAGCTTTAGCTCTCTGTAAATCTTGCGCATCAGCATTTATAGCAATAAGCTCAACTCCCCTAATATTACATCTCATCATTCTAGAAATGCCATTTCCACCAGAGCCTCCTACTCCGACCACTTTTATTTTTGTATCTGGTTTTGTACTCATATAATTTTACGGGACAAAGGTTCTGAAGAGATTTATGAGTCTTTTACCAAACCCACGTTTTTTTACAGAAGGATTACTACTATCGTTTTCTATATCAAATCCTTCTAAAGCTAAACCGCATAAAGTGGCTAAGCCCGGTTCCGCCTGAAAACCAACTAATTCTTTTGGCATGCCTATCCGACAAGGAAGCTTTAAT
>CAZEVB010000159.1:0-1883 GCA_964515835.1 uncultured archaeon
TAATAGAAGTGCATCCCCCTTAATAAATTTATGTGTTGCCTATCTCTGCCTATAGTTAATATGTTTGGTTTATTTGTACCTGAATTTCCTGTTATATTTTTTGTGGTCCGTGTATTCGAGGTAAATCAGGAACAGGTTTACCTGGTTGCTTGCTGCTGTGTAGATGAGGCGCCAGTTCTGGTCGAGGTTGTATTTCCAAAGGTTGTTTACCCCATATTTTTGGATGTATTCTTTCGGCCACTGTTTCTTTGGTATTTTCTTTCCTGCTTCGGTGTTCTCTGCAAGCTTTGCCGTTGCCTTGCTTATTAGGTCAATGAGATATTGCGCTTCTGTGTTTCCTTTGTCTGCTCGTTTCCTGAGTTTTACGTAGTCCTTGTTGAATTCTGCCGAATACCTTATTTCATGCATTTGCCGGCACACTCTCTTCAATCAGTTTCCTGAGCTTTTTGTTGTCCGCTAAAACCCACACGAGCCTGTCGTCTTTGGTGAGCATCACTTTCCTCGATTCAATCAGATAATCGATTACTGTTTTGTAGGTTTGGTACATGACTTTTTTCGGGAGCTTGTTCCAGAGTTCTGTTCTTTTTGGATAATCCTTTGCTTTCTTTATGGCATCCTCTATCATCAGCACTGTGTCCAGTCTCGGGTAATGCAAAACAGTTGTTCTCGATTCCATGGTTATCATATAAGTTTATATGATTAAAGTATTTAAATATATCGTACCTATTCCGAGGCTTTCTTACCTATAGACTGCATATGCATACTGCTTTTTGGGCTTCCGGCTTAAGAATAATTCCGGAGTTTCTTTGGGCAGCACATCATGGCTTTTTTTTGCCCTTGAATCTTTTGTCGTAATGTTTGTGTGGTTCTATTATTAGTATGAAACAGAATATTTCTATTTCGTGCCTTCGGATAGTATAGAGCATCCGCCAGAATCCTGCGAGCCTTACTTTGAAAAGATTGTCAGCATCAAGTTCTTTCGGGATTTCCTTTCCTTTGATTACTTCCCCATATAAGGGATTCTGTTTTAGCAGCTCAATTTTCTGATCTATTGACTTCAGGAGCGCGGAATTTTCCGAACTTCCTGTTCCCCTGCCTTTTTCCTCTTTCACTTTTTTCTTTAGGGCTTCGTATTCCTCCCGAGCCTGTCCCACTAACCTTACTCTTGCGTTCATGCTTCCACGCTTTCCTCAAGAAGTTTTTTCATTTTCTCAGGAGGAGTGTATGTCCAGAGAACTCCTTTTTCGCTGTCAAGCACCATCCCTCTTTTTTCCATGTACTCAATTATTGTGTTTAAGGTCTGGCGCATTATCCTGTTATTTGACCTCTTGACAATCTCGTACCTTGACAAAGGCTCTTTTGCTTTTTTCAGTATTTCCTCCACAAGAAGAACTGTTTTGAGTGTCGGGTAGTGCATTACCTGTACTGCTCCTGAAACCATAACATCACCATATAAAGTTATTATGTAATATATCTATTACATAAGTTAATTTAATTGTTTCGCCAGCTTTTTATCCCTAATAATCGCCTAGCCATGCCCGAATAACATTACCTGTAAACCGCATAAGCATACTGCTTCTTCGGCTCCAACTGCTCAGCATAATCAGATATTTTTTTGAGAACCAGTTTTGCTTCGTGCGCTTCCTTTACAATTACCTTGTTCTTGTTGTCAAACAGCCTGGTTTGATTTTCAGTAATCCTGATAACATATTCCATTTCGTTAATCTGTTCTGTTTCGTGAATTATTTTGTCAAACTTCTCCGGCCTTTTCTCTAATGCAAGAATCTTTTTGTTCACTAATTTTTCGTATGTTTTGGAGGGATTTTTCGAGTAATAGCTTATCGGGTTAGTGTTCGTGCAATAAACTATTTTTTCCTTGATAA
>CAZEVB010000160.1:0-1875 GCA_964515835.1 uncultured archaeon
GCAGTCTGGATAGCGCGACTGGCTTCTAACCAGTAGGTCGAGGGTTCGAATCCCTTCGGGTCCGTCACCCATTGCGTAGGGTGGGTCCGCGTGCCATGCAACGGCATGGCACTCACGAACTGTTTTGCGTCAATGTCTCATAAATATGTGCGGTGGTAGATTGAGCTCACTAAGAAACGAATTAAAGAAACTTGCTAACCCAAAGCAGGCTGTGCTCTTGCAGGGTTTTTTTAAGACTGGTAAGGGAGAGTACGGTGAAGGAGATATCTTTCTTGGCATAAAGGTTCCTGAAACAAGAAAGGTTGCAAAAAAGTTTAATGATATTTCTTTTAAGGAAATTGAGAATTCCTTGAAGTCAAAGATTCATGAAGAAAGACTGGCTGCTTTGCTTATTCTTGTTGACAGATATGCGAAGGCAGATGAAAAGGAAAAAAAAGAAATCTTTGAGTTTTATCTTGCGCATGCAAGGAGAGTAAATAACTGGGATTTAGTTGATTTGTCTGCGCCGAAGATTGTCGGAGAGTATTTGTTGGATAAGAGCAAGGACAGGAAAGTGCTTTACCTGTTAGCCGAGTCGGAGAACTTGTGGGAAAAAAGGATTTCTATTATCTCTACTTTTACTTTCATAAGGAATAATGATTTCGAGGACACGCTGAAAATCTCTGAAGTTCTTTTGAAGGATGAACACGACCTGATTCACAAGGCTGTCGGCTGGATGCTGAGAGAAGTCGGGAAGAAAGACATTAAGGAAGAGGAAAAGTTTCTGAAGAAGCATTACAGAGATATGCCTCGCACGATGCTTAGGTATGCTATTGAAAAGTTTCCTGAAAATAAACGGAAGGCATACCTGAAAGGAAAGGCATGAAAAATTATTTAAATGCTAATTTGTTTTTTCCTTTTGTCTGCGTATAATAATATGCGCCTACTGCAACAAGTATAATGATTACTAGCAGAATAATTATTCCTGTGAAATCCTGTGCAGGGGCCTGATCATCAACAGGAGGCACTACACCATCATCGTCAACAGGCAGTGTCACATCATCAACAGGCGGCGTTACATCATCACCATTATCAGAGGCGTCACCATTGTCTTGGGAATCTCCATCATCTGAAGAGTCATCACCATCAGAATCATCCCCGTTATCAGAGGAATCATCAGATCCAGAGTCATCAGCAGGAGTATCTGGAACAGGTGCTTTTTCACCTGCAAGAATTGCAAAGTATGAAAAGCCTGGAGTAGTGGCAGTATAGTAAGAATACTCTAAATCCTGTTCAAGATAACTAGTATCAAGTTTTACCCATTTGTCGTCAACAAGGCGGTATAAAACAAAACTTTGGTTTTTGTAGTTGTTCTCCAGTATCCATGCGTTTGATACTCTGAAAGAGATTTCTGCTTTTTCAAGGTCTTCATTATTGCCTTCAAAGGTTATTTCAAAATACTTGTAAAGATTGTCAGAATCATCAACACCGTCTATTGAATCAACTTCCTTATCAAAAACTAATTTTGTCCGCGTAATACTGTTTTTTGCGAAAAGTTGTATTGAGTCCACAAGATTGTCTTGGTTGGTATAAGTTATTTTTTGGCTGTATCCCGCTCTGATAGCGTTTGTCCAGTTTGCTTTTTCTCCAGAAGCTGATGAAACAACAGTGCCACCACCGCCGGATGCAATATTCAGAGTAAATGTAATAGTGGTACTGGTTGAATTGACAGTTCCCGCATTAGAGTCAGCACATCTCACATAATAAGTTTTGTTGCCATTGTCATTTGCCCCCCAAGTAAAATTCCATGTGTGTGTCGTTGCACTTGAAGTTACTGTAGAGGCCATTGCGGAATACGCTTCGTCGGTTAGAGAATACTTACAGGTAGCTAATTCA
>CAZEVB010000161.1:0-1872 GCA_964515835.1 uncultured archaeon
ATATAACTAAACAATCAGCTAATCCTTCTTGAACATCCCGAAAACATGCACTAGGTTCTTTGCGAACTCTTTCAAAGCAAGCTCCATTTTTTCGGCATCCTTAACAGAATCCTCGTCAAGCTTCAGGTTATGCATTGTAGCATACGCCGCAGTAGTAACCGCCTCTTCAGAAAGCACTTGTTTGAGAACAGCATCAGAATAACCCTGCTCCTTAAAATACTCAATTAACTTAGGGTTATCAAACAAATAATGCACATTACCCTTAACACGCTGTCCAGAAACTGCCTTCGAATCAGCACTTAACGCAGAACCACAAGCAATGCAATAATTCCATTTCTCTTCAAGCAACTGGCCGCACTTAACACAATAAACCATACTCAACTAATAAATCAAAAACTATTAATATGTTAATTACTTGGTTTCCGCGAGGCTTTGTATGCCTTGCTTTTTCGTTGCACTGTCCTTTTTGTGGCGCTACAGTTACAGTTCTAACTGGAAAATGCCTTATTTCTTTTTGAAGCCAAAAATCTTGTTGTATTTGTCGTGGTCCCCGAAGTCTAAGATAAAGCACAGTATTTCTATTTCGTCTGTTTGTATGTTGTAGAGCATTCGCCAGTATTTTGCGAGGTTGATTATCCACAGGTTTGTAATGCCCTGTTCAACATATTTTTTGGGAATCAGTTTCTTTTGTACTGCGCGTCCTGCCTGAGGGTTTGTTTTGAGTAACTCTATTTTTTGTTTTATGGATTTTAGGAGTGCCTGGTTGTCGCCGGATGCCGTGCCTTCTTTTTGTTCGTTTTCAACAGTCTTGAGGAGCTTGAGGTAATCTTCTTTGCCTTCGCCTTCAAAGATAACGCGGACTTTTTTCATGCTTCAAGCCCCTTGGAGATTCTTTTTTTCAGTTTGTTTGCAGGCATGTAAGTCCATATAATACCCCTTTCACCATCAAGAACCATGCCCCGTGCTTCAAGATACTCAATTACAACATTCAGTGTTTGTTTCATTACTTTGTTCTCTAGCTTTTTGAGTATTTGGTACCTCGTAAGCGGGTATTGTGCTTCTTTCAGGACTTCCTCTACGGAAAGCACGGTCTTCAGGTTTGGGTAGTGTAGTATTTGAGTAGTTGCCACAGAATCACCATAGGTAATATAATTATCACCTAAAGAGTATTTAAGACTATTCAACTCCCTGTTTTCAGTCACCTGCACTTGAAACCACCTTCAAAACACTCGCATTCCTGATTTCCTTCAACAGTTTAACCTGTTCTCTCTGCAACGCATTATTCTCTTCCAACAATGCCTTGAATTTCTTCAAATTGATTGTATCGACTATACTTAGTCCACCCATTTTACACACCTCCTGCTTCAATTATTTTGAGTGTCTGCGCCAGCCTCTGAGGATCGCCCCTGTACCTGTCCAAAAGCTTCATTAAAGCAACCATTCCAGTCTGCTCTTTTTCCGCTTTTAACTCTGCCTCACGCGCGGATTCCTGAGTCAAAGGCAACCAGCACTTAGAACAAAAATCATTATTCGCATCATTCAGCTCTTTACATCGCGGGCACTCATTTCTCTTCAAGATATCCTCTTTCTTGTCTTCCTCTTTCAACCCATACATCCTCAAAATAGCATCATCAACCTGCTTGCCCGACAAGTGAATGTAACGCGCCGCCATTTTTGAGTCCTGCGTCCACCCAAAATACTCCTTCATCTGTGCCTCAGTCAAAAACTGCGACATATAAGTTGCACGCGAGTGACGAAAATGATGGGGATTAATCGGCTTTTTTATTCCAGCAACATGCTTGATGTTCACCAAAACTTTCATTATGTTCCTGTGAATCATCTGCTGACCCCAATTGTGGTTCAAGTTAATTT
>CAZEVB010000162.1:0-1864 GCA_964515835.1 uncultured archaeon
GCATCAAGCTTATCGAAAACAGGTTCCCCTAAACCCGCAGGAACTCCTTTCACAATAACTTCCACTATTCCTCCGACAGAGTCTCCTGTTTTTTTTGCATTGAGAATTGCTTTTTCCATTTGCTGTGCAGCTTTTTTATCAGGGCATCTCACAGGGTTCTTTTCAATTTCCTTAAGGTTAATTTTTTTGGCTTTTATTCCTGCAACTTCTTTAACATAGCCGATTATCTCTATCCCCTGTTTATTCAGGATTTTTTTTGTGAGTGCGCCGGCAGCGACCCTGCCAATTGTTTCCCTTCCGGAGCTTCTTCCTCCGCCCCTGTAATCCCGTCTGCCGTACTTTATAAAATAAGTGTAACCTGCGTGACCAGGCCTGAACAAATCCTTTATCGCAGAATAGTTCTTTGACCTGTAGTCCTTATTTCTCACTAACAGGCAAATTGGTGTGCCGAGGGTTTTTTCTTCAAAGATACCGGAAAGAATCTCTACTGAATCAGATTCTTTTCTTTGGGTGGTTAGTTTGCTCTGTCCCGGTTTGCGTTTGTCAAGTTCTTTCTGGATGTCCTTTTCACTAATCTTAAGTCCTGCCTTAATGCCGTCAATGACAACACCAATAGCCTTGCCGTGGCTTTCACCAAAGGTAATTATCCTGAAGTTTTTTCCGAATTCGTTTCCCGTCAAATTTCCAGCTCCTTACTAATAGCATGTCTCATAATCTTTTTAGGTGCTTTCTTTCCTGCGAACAGCTCGAAAGAAGCATATCCCTGTTCTAATAGCATCTCTAAACCGTTAATTGTTTTCTTTTTCATTTTTTTTGCTTCTTTCAGGAATTTTGTTTCTGTTGGATTATAAACAGACTCATAAACAAGTTCTGCTTTTCCGATTAAGTCTTTCGAGCAGGGTATTTTTCCTTTTAGTTTGCCCATGCCAACCGGAGTTGCATTCACCAGAATTTCAAATTCCATTTTCTCTGCTTTTTCTGGTTTAACTGCTTTTGCCTTAAACTGCTTTGCAAGTTTTTGTGCTTTTGAAAATGTCCTGTTAGTAACATAGACCTGCGCGCCGAGTTTCCTGAGCGCATAGCTGACTGCTTTTGCAGCCCCTCCAGAACCGATTACAAGTGCCTTCTTTTTCTTTGCATTTGTTTTCAAAGAAATCAGTTTTATGGCTGCAAGATAATCTGTATTATAGAGTTTTATTTTTCCTTTACTGATTACTGCTGTGTTTGCAGCGCCGATTTTTTTGACTTCGGGTGAAAGAGAGTCTGCATAATCAAGAATCTTTTCTTTGTACGGCATGGTAATGTTAAAACCAGAGAAACCTGTTTCACGAAGCAACAGGACATCTTTATTCAAGTCCTTGACAGGAACACGCAAATAAAAGGCACTAATTTTTTTTGAGGCAAAACCCGCATTATGCATAACAGGGCTCAAGGAATGTTCTACAGGATTACCGATGATACAGAATAACTTGGTTTTTCCGAGTTGGTTATTCATAATGGTACTCTCCTTTTAGGTAGCAGGTGTGCTTATTTAGAAGTTCTCTTAATGTAGTGTTATCTCTTTTTTCTAATGCTTCTTCGAGGAGTCTTATTATTTCTTGTTGTGGAGCGCTTATTGTAGAGGAATATTCTCTTTGGTAATTATCCAATTTTTGAATAGCTATTGCTCTTGATGATTCGCTTGAACCGGGGTTTTCTAGCATACTGCTTATTTGGTCCTCAATGTACATTACGTTATAGCATCTTTCGGGGTCTTCTTTGTATTTAACCAACTTCACTCCTTTTCTTCGTTTGAAAGGTTTTTTTGGCAATTTTCTCAAAACATCACACTCAATCCATTATATGTTCTTTTCATTTCATCCAC
>CAZEVB010000163.1:0-1863 GCA_964515835.1 uncultured archaeon
AAACTCATATCCAGCAAGACTTTACATACTTTTTTTAAACAGTTATGTCCATCAAGATATTATATAATAAATTCTGTTTATTTTTAATTCGGAGGTGAGTTATTATGGCAGAAATGCAACAGCAGTCAGTAACATTCCTTGGTGAGGGAACCAGGAGAACAAGGGGCATGGAAGCCCAAAGGATAAACATTCTTGTTGCAAGGGCAGTTGCCCAGGCAGTAAAGAGTACTTTAGGTCCAAAAGGAATGGACAAGATGATTGTTGATGATTTGGGAGACATTACAATCAGCAACGACGGTGCAACTATTCTTGATGAAATGAGTATCGACCATCCTGCAGGAAAAATGATGGTTGAAGTTGCAAAAACCCAGGACGATGAAGTTGGTGATGGAACAACAACAGCAGTTGTTCTTGCAGGCGAACTTCTTTACAAGGCAGAGAAACTTCTTGATGATGGAATACACCCTTCAGTAATAATTAAGGGTTATAGGGAAGCCGCGATAAAAGCAAAGGCGGTTTACACCAGCATTTCTGAGGACATTTCCATAAAAGACAAGAAAATGCTTGAAGAAATTGCTCTTACTTCAATGACTGGAAAGAGCGCAGAGTCGGCAGAAGAACTTGCAGGTCTTGTTGTGAAAGCAGTTACACAGGTAGCTGACGAGGACAACAGCAAAATCACTATCGACATGGATAACATTAAGATAGAAAAGAAAGTAGGCGCAAGCCTGAAAGAATCTGAAATCATTCAGGGAATTATAGTTGACAAGGAAGTTGTTCACTCAGGAATGCCAAAGAAAGTAGTAGATGCAAAGATTGCTCTTGTTGATGCTGCTCTTGAGATAAAGGGTCCTGAGACAGACGCAAAAATACAGATTACCGACCCTGAACAGTTACAGGCTTTCCTTGATCAGGAAGAAAAAATGTTAACTGACATGGTTGCAAAGATAAAGAACTCCGGCGCTACTGTTCTTCTTTGCCAGAAAGGCATTGATGACATTGCACAGCACTATTTGGCAAAAGAAGGAATCTGTGCAATCAGGAGAGTCAAGAAATCAGACATGACTGCATTGGCAAGAGCAACCGGTGCAAAGGTTATTTCAAGAATAAATGACATTAGTTCTTCTGACTTAGGAAAAGCAAAACTAGTGGAAGAAAAGAAAGTTGCCGGAGACGCAATGGTTTTTGTGGAAGGATGCAAGAACCCTAAGGCAGTCAGCCTGCTTTTGAGAGGCGGCTCGGAACACGTTGCAGATGAAGCGGAAAGAGCACTTCATGATGCTATTTGTTCAGTAAGCAGTGCACTCAATAACGGCAAGATCGTTGCCGGCGGTGGCTCACCAGAGATAGAGGTTGCTGTACAGTTAAGGGATTTTGCTGCTGGTGTTGGCGGCAGAGAACAGTTAGCTATCGAGGCTTTTGCTGAAGCACTTGAAATAATCCCAAAGACTCTTGCAGAAACCGCAGGAATGGACACAATAGACACTATTGTTAACCTGAGAAGCAAGCACAAGGTAAAAACAGGAAAATATATTGGTGTTGATGTCTATAATGGAAAATTGGGTGACATGAAAGCAGCTAAGGTTGTCGAGCCACTTAGTGTTAAGACACAGGCAATAACATCTGCTTCAGAAGTAGCTGAAATGCTATTGAGGATAGATGACATCATTGCAGGCACAAGCAAAGCAGGTGCCGGGGGCGGAATGCCTCCAGGCATGGGCGGCGGAATGCCTCCTATGATGTAGTTCAATAGCCAGTAAATATGAGGGATTATTCCCTCTTTTTCTATCTTTTTTCTTGCTATATTTCGCCTTTCAGGATTTTCTTTAGTTCTTCTTTGAGTTTTTTAACATCGTACTTTTT
>CAZEVB010000164.1:0-1861 GCA_964515835.1 uncultured archaeon
GACCAAATAATGTTATCCTTTTTTAGCATTTCTTCAAGCACACTAACCTCATTAAGCTCGCTTAGCTCTGTTTTTATTTTCATGATTCCCGAACCAATCCTGTCTGCACTGTGCGCATCAGAACCGGCAGTAACAAACTTGGCTATTCCTGCCAGGTCGGTTGCCTTCGCGTTTCTCATAACAACATCAAGCCGTTTCTTGTCAATGCTTGTCTTGATTTTTCCGCTCACTCTGTGAATCCCTGTCTTTGAAGCAACCCTGTTCCTGTCTAAAAAATCAAGGAAGTTCACAGGCTTCCTTATCCATTCCGAATCATAAATAAAGTTACACAAATAACCAACCATGCCATTGTAAATCTCTACTCCAATAAACTCTCTTCTAATCAGCCCCTCAACCTTGTTTGTTCCCATAGTTAAACCAAGGCTATCATAATCAAATCCCCAGGGGTGGGCAATGCTTAACAACAGGTTATTCTCTTTTGCAATGTCAATCAGTTCAGCTATCGGGACAGGGTTCTTCTTAAGCACATTTATTTCATAAATCCTGGCATCTTCAGCATACGCAACCACATGCCCCTTATCACTATTAACTTCCATTCCAGGAATCAAGACAGCGTCCCCCTTTTTTTCCCTCAAAAGAAGCTTATATGATTTCCCTGGTTCCAGTTCAGAGTGCTCACTGATTGTTATTGCATCCAAACCAAGTTCGTTAACCTTATTCCAATAGTCCCTTGGCTTGACCTTCTTTTCCAAAAGGTGCGTGTGCATATCCAGAGTAATTATTCTTTCAGCATCCATAATACAAGAAATATGCTTTGATAGGGTTTTAATTCTTCGCTTTGAGGGAAAACCCTGTTAAATCATGGCAGTTATGATCTTTGGCATGCCAGATTCCAGCGCAAACCTTTAAATACTTCCTATTACCACTAGTAAGTTACAAATGAAGTCATTATCTGGCTTGCCAGAGATTGGCAAAGGGCTCACTGAAACTGAAAGGCACGTTCTCTCATGTGTCTTGGAGTATTGGCCCACATGCCCGCTGGAAATAGCTGCCCATTTGGGTTTAGAAGCAAATAGCAGGGAAGAGAAAAAGAGGCTCTCTTCCAAGTATTCTTATTATCTTCGGAAACTGAATGAAAAAGGACTTATTTTTTCCAAGCGCATGGGCAATGCCCTTGTTGTTTGGCCCTCGGAAGTGGAAAAGTATCGAACAATACATGAGATACTTCACTCGGAGGTTCCTAATGCTTAATGCGTTCCTCGACAAATTCATTTACACTTCAACACTAAAATATGTGCATAACAATTTCTATTTAGCAGATGTGCCCTTCATGCTCGTTCCCTCAGACCTTCTGGTCGGGGTCTGCGGCGAACAAAACCCTGATTTTGACAAGATGTTTTACTCCGATGTCAGGAAATCCACTCTAAAACGTTTAATCAAACAGTTCGACCTGCACTTTGGTTTATCTAGTGGCAAGTCCCTCACTCTTTTTCACGATTTCTTTACTGCCTCTGGCTGGGGCGGAGTGGAAATAACAAACATTGATGACACAGAAAAAAGGGCAATTATTTCTGTTTCAAACTCGCCAATGGCAACAGCCCTGAAAGGCAAGGTAAAGTTCCCTGTTGACCACATGATGAGGGGAGTTCTTGCAGGAATCTTTTCAAATTACTTCAAGTTGCCAATGGAATGTGTCGAAACCAAGTGCTTTGCATTAGGCGACAAGAACTGCGAATTTGTAGTCAAAAAAGCACAAGACTTCGATTTCGGCAACAAACTAACAAGGAGACAACTGTCAATAAGCTGATAGTTAGGTTTTTATAGGAGGGATTAATATAATAGGTAAGATGCTACTCGGCAA
>CAZEVB010000165.1:0-1860 GCA_964515835.1 uncultured archaeon
GTTGTATCCGCGCAAAAGATAAAGGCGGAGACAACGGAGATGATGGCACTGACGGTGACGGAGACGACGGCAATGGAGATAGTAACGGAAATGGAGATGATGGAGACGACGGAAGCGAACCCAGCTGCGGAAACGGCGTAGTTGACGCTGGAGAGTCTTGTAGTACATGCCCTGCAGATGTTGTCTGCGGACAATACCAGATATGCAATAAGGGAGTCTGCAAAAACAGGGATTTAACAGTAGACGAGGAAATCACTGAATGTAATAAGAAGGATAATCCATTGCAGATTGAATTATGTTTGAAGTCAGTAGCAGAAAGAGAAAACCTGATTGATATCTGTGAGATGATAACTGTACTTGACAAAGAAAATTGTTATTACAATGTTGCTGTAGGTCTGGAAGATTTAACTATCTGCAATAAAATAACTGACCTGAATACACACGAGAACTGCCTCATTAAAATCTCAGAGCTGACTGACGACCCTGCAATATGCAATACTGTTTCAAAAGAAGAGAAAACCGGTTGTCTTGAAAGAATAGCGAACTCTACGGAAGATTTAGAGATATGTAAAATGATTAAAACAACAAGAAACAAAGATTTGTGCATAAAAAATATTGTGGAAAAGAAAGATGATCCTGAGTTATGCAGTCTTATTTCATCAACCTATATCGGAGCTTACTTAAGGGATAATTGTTACATTGAGCTTAGTGATGACCTCAAGTACTGCCTGAAACTTACAGAAAAATCAAGGCAGGGGGAATGTATTGCAGCTGCAGATGAAAGCACTCTGGCTGCAGGTGACTGTAACAAGTTCTCATCAGATTTTAATCAGGATTGTTATGCAAAAGAAGCTGAATTAAAAGAAGACTATAAATACTGTCTCCTTCTCGAAGATAACCTGAGGTTACAAGACTGTCTGGATGCTGTTGTTAATTCAGATTATCTGACAGCAGATGTCTGCCCGCATTTAGATGAAGTAGATGAAAGAGATAATTGTTATTATACTCTGGCAATAGCAGAAATTAATCTGGAAACATGCATGAAAGTGAGTGGCAGGAAACTAAGGAAAACATGCATACTTGAAATTGCGGAAGCAGAAGGAGATGAAGAAATCTGCGAAAGATTCACAAAAGAATTTTCTTACAGGGACGAGTGTTATATTACTATTGCTGTTGACAAAATAAGCACTGAATTATGTAACAAGGCTTTCTTCAGGTCTAATTACGCCAGTTGCCATGGAGAAATAGCATATTTGGTATCGCAACCAGATATCTGCGATGGTGTTGAAAGAGGACCGTTCAGTTATGTGCAGGAAGCAATAAATTATTGTTATTATTATTACTCGGAATTCTCTGAAACTACTGATTATTGTGGCAGTATAAAGAATCTTACACTGCGTATAAAGTGCGAAGCACTAGATGATGACGAGTGAAATAGTTAACCTAATTAATAAGTTCAGACATATTTTTGAGTTATGATAAAGGCACTTATTAAAGCAGCAGGACAGATAATCAGGAATCCTTTTGTAATAATTCCTGCAATAATATTAAGTTTCATTCTAGCATTCTTTATTGATGCAGTATTCATGACTATAATGGAAGTTATTTACAGGGCGTTTGTACTGCTTGAATTTCCTGAAGTTCCAACTGTTGAATTGCCCTTCCACCTCATAGCGAAGTACTTCATGAATCTGGTGAGCCTTGTAGTTCTGGGAAGCATCATTAATGCAGGTGCGGCAATGGTGTTCTTTGCTTACACACATTATAGCAAAAAAGGAAAAGGAATAACCGAGTCACTGTTTTACGCAATCGGAAGAATAAGTGATGCAATTGCACTCGCAGTATTTGTGCTTATTGTTC
>CAZEVB010000166.1:0-1857 GCA_964515835.1 uncultured archaeon
TATCTGTAGAACCGACACTCTCAAGTTTATCCATGTCAAAAATAGCATTGGGTTCCAGGTTATTGTCAGAATCCATGTAAACAAGCACAGTCCACTTAGCCAGATCTACAGGCAAATCAGGGTCCGGCAATGGCTCGGGGGGATCAAAACAACCACTCAAAAAAACAAGAATAACCAAAGCAAAAACACAGGGACTGCAAAATTTCATGAATAAAAGAGTGTTTCAGGCAATTTATTCCTTTTGGTTGTTCAAACCTTTAAATCATTCCAAATATGAGTCCTGCAATTGAAGAATAAACAATGACTATTGCAATGTATGCAACTGTTTTTTTGTTTCCTAGAACACTTCTTATTACGAGCATTGCAGGCAGACTCAAAGAAGGACCTGCAAGCAAAAGCGTGAGTACGGGTCCCTGATGCATTCCCTTTGCAATCAGTGTCTGCATTATCGGCACTTCAGTTAAAGTTGAAAAATACATGAATGCCCCGAACAATGCAGCCAAAAGATTTGCCTGTATATTGTTAGAGCCGACTAACTGCACTATGACCTGTTCAGGAATAAGCGGTTCAATAAAACCAACCAAAAAAACACCAATGAACAGGTACGGAATCAATAATTTGCTTATGCTCCACGTTTCCGAGAACCACTTGTTTCTTGTTTCTGTCCTGAATTTCAACAATACAATTACTGCTGTCGTTAATGCCAGCAGACCCATTAACACCCATTTTATTGTAAAATCAATCTGCAGTCCGTTCACTACAAGTATTCCAACCAGTGAAGCAAAAAACAAGCCGACAATAGTTTTTGAGATTTTTTGCCCAGTTTCTTCCTGCATTTTGATTTCCTGTTTTGCACTTTTTTCCCTGAAAATAAAAGCCATTGTCAAACCGACAAGCCCTGCCAAAGCAACTGCCGCAACGGCTCTCGCCAAACCGATTTCAAAGCCAAGGACACTCGCAGTAAGAAAAATCGCTGCAATGTTTATTGCAGGACCAGAGTAAAGGAAAGCAATTGCAGGCCCAAGACCCGCACCCCTCTTGTATATCCCTGCAAACAACGGCAGAATAGTGCAACTGCAGACCGCAAGCACTATACCAGAAACAGAAGCAATAGGGTATGAAACATAAGGCTTTGCTTTCCCGCCAAGATAGTTCAAAACCGCCTGTTTTTTTATGAAAACCGCGATAGCCCCCGCAATAAAGAAAGCAGGAACAATGCAGGTCAGAACATGCAGTTCAACATATTCATGAAGCAACGCAAAACCACTTAACAAGGCATTATCCATCCATCCGCTTCCCACAGGCATGAAATAGAATACACTGAACATGCCCATAATCAGCAAAAACAGGTTTTTTTCTTTCATGTTCAGTTCTCGCCTGCTCTGGATTCTGCGTCCTTAAGGATTTTTTTTACCATGTTATCCGTTATCTTATAAAAAATCTTTTTCCCGTCCCTTCTTGACCCAATCAGGCCCGCTTTTTCAAGTTTTCCCAATTGACTTGAAACAGTAGACTGCGTTCTTTTCACTCTCGGGAATATTTCACAGACGCATCTCTCTCCACCCAAAAGCAGTTCAAGTATATTCAGCCTCGTTTCATCGGCAAGCGCCTTCAGAAACTTAAGTTCTTTCTTTCCAGCCATAAAACATATTGATGAACATCAATATTTAAATAATGATTGTCGGCATAACCAAAAGAACGGGCTTTGGGGGTGTGTGTGGTGGTGTGAATGCGGTTTCGCACTGGCGAAGTGATTCGAAAAGGTATTTAAATGTCGTTCCAACATACTTAATAGTGGTATAATGGGAAACTTTTATTTTGATATTGAGACAACTGGTCTTGATTCTAAGAAGAACA
>CAZEVB010000167.1:0-1856 GCA_964515835.1 uncultured archaeon
TATGGAAATAACAATAGCGAGAAAATGATGACTGAAGACAGTGAATTAGCTGGAAGAAGCGGTTACAGTTTAAGTAAAATTGGTGCTGAATCAGTAATGGAATTTTTTGCAAGAACCAAAAACATGAATGTCTTCGCAATCAGAAGCAGCAATATTTATGGGGGTAATGACCTGAATTTTGTGAGATTAATTCCGAGAAAAATAACTGATACAATAAACAAAAAAGATCCTTTAGTAATCTGGAACGGAGAAACAGAAATAGATTTTGTGTACATTAGCGATGCTATGGAAGCATATCTATGTGCAATGGAAAAAGCAGATGAACTAAAAGGAATGAAAATTAATATTTGTTCGGAAAAAACAATAAAAGTCAAGGATATTGCAGGCAAATTAATTCAAATAAGCAAACAAAAAACAGGAATAAAATCAGAAGGAAATGAAAAAGAAACACGGAAAGACAGGTTCAGCAACAGGCTTGCAGAAAAAATCCTTAACTGGCAACCAAAGAAAGAACTTGAAGAAGGATTAAAGGAAACTTATGACTGGTACAAAGAATATTTGAATAAATGAAAAGCATGGTTGTACCAACTCAATATAAAAAAAGGGGATCATAATATATTATAATTAAAGGTGAAAAAAATGAAACTAATGGTTACCGGTGGCTGCGGATTTATCGGCAGCAATTTTGTGAAGCTTGTTATTGAAGAGAAGCCTGACTGGGAAATAATTAATCTTGATAAACTTACTTATGCAGGAAGGAAAGAAAACCTTGAAGACATTGAGGACAACGGGAACTACAGTTTTGTCCACGGGAACATCTGCAGGGCAGAAGATACTGCTAAGGCAATGAAGGACTGTGATGCAGTAATCAATTTTGCTGCTGAAAGCCATGTTGACAGAAGTATTGATAATGCAACAGACTTTCTTGAGACAAACATTCTTGGAGTGCATACCCTGCTTGAAGAAGCAAAGAAACATGACCTGAATAAGTTCATCCAGATTGGCACTGACGAGGTTTATGGCTCTGTGGAGAAAGGGTCAAGCAAAGAAGAAGATGCTTTACATCCAAGAAACCCGTATTCTGCAGCAAAAGCATCTGCAGATCATCTTGCACACTCTTATTTCAATACTTATGAAATGCCGGTAATAATAACAAGAAGTTCGAACAATTTCGGACCTTACCAGTATCCTGAGAAACTTATTCCGCGGTTTGTGACAAACCTCTTGAGAGGAAAAAAAGTTCCAATCTACGGTGATGGTCTAAATGTGAGGGACTGGTTATATGTCAAGGACAACTGCAGAGGAATACTGAAGGTTCTTGAGAAAGGAAAATCCGGCGAGATTTATAACATTGGCGGCGGGAACGAGAAAACAAATCTTGAGATAACAAACTTAGTGCTTAGGGAACTTGGTTTTGGTGAAGAAATGATTGAGAAAGTTGATGACAGGCTTGGTCATGACAGGAGATACTCATTAGACTCAACAAAAATGAATAAAGAACTCGGATGGAAACCAGAAGCAGGTTTTGAGGAAGCACTCAAAGAAACAGTACAATGGTATATGAACAATAACCAGTGGTGGGAACCACTCATAAACGATTAATTGGAGGGGGTACTTATTGAAAGGAATTATTCTTGCTGGAGGAACAGGGTCAAGACTAAGGCCATTGACGAAAGTCACAAACAAACATCTTCTGCCAATCTATGACAAGCCAATGATTTATTACCCAATTGAAACACTGAAAAAAGCAGGGATAAAAGACATTCTCATCATTACCGGTGATAGTCATGCAGGTGACATCTTTGGTTTGCTTGGCTCAGGAAAGGATTTTGGAGTTAACTTTACTTACCGTGTTC
>CAZEVB010000168.1:0-1842 GCA_964515835.1 uncultured archaeon
ACCAGAACTTTGTTTTTGTTCCTGTGTTTGTTACGCACATGTTTCCTTCTTTAACCAGATTAAATATGTCTTCCATGCTCGTGATTGTTCCTGCTCTGCCGCTGGCATAATTATTGTAATGCATTCCGCTTACCCCGTTCAATGCAACTGATTCTCCGGTTGTATCTGGAGTGTAGAAGCTCATGTCTCCGCGTGGTTTCCTTGCCGCGAACACCATGTCTTCCTCAGGAGAAGTATAAAATATGGTCCTCAGGTAAGTGTCTCCTGTCATGTTAACTGTTTCCCAGTCCAGACCATAACTGAATTCCCAGTAATCAACCTCGTCTCTTTTCTTTGCTGCCCTGTCTGGTGTCTCGTTAAATGCCTGCCACACAGGCATTCCAGTGAAATCCAGGCACCTTCCTGCACCGTCCCAGTAAGTAAGAGTATTGCCGATGTTTAATGGGTTATTTCCCTGTAGAACTCCCCAGAATGCACTTAAACTTTCTCCTGCTTCATCCTCGCTTATCTGCACTACAACAGGAGTAGCCTGTGACGGGGAATAAATTATGTTGCCGTATCCCTCGCTTTCTTTCTCTACTGTCAAAACAGCACCTCTTGAAGCAGGAGCAGTATTCAGCTTGTAGAATGCATCTTCTTTTGTGAAAGCAACCTCTACAATAGGATCTGAATTTCCGACAGCCCAAGTTTCCACAACAGGATTGCTGTTACTAATCACTAACTTGTTATCAGGACCTGCATTCGCATAACCTGCTCCATAACCCTGTCTTTCAAGGGTACCATCATCAGTCAAGCCAACCTGTCCGTCAATCGGCATTGAGTAAAAAGGACTGTTTGGTATAGCGTCTTTTACTCTGTAGAACAAGGCGTATACTTCTATCAATGATTCTCCCGAGTCATCAAAGAATCTCCAGCTATCCTCTCCAAAGTGTGCTGCAAGTTCGATGTTGTATAATCCTGCGGCAGGCAGTTCTGTTGTGTCAATATATTTTCTCTTGAATTTTATGTCATTCTCTTGGAATAGTTTGTTAAACCCGTAATAATCGCCTTCATTATCTGTTGAAATCTGGTTAAAATATATCGGGGCATCTGCATATGATTCTCTTGTATAGTACTCCCCGAAATCCCTTACAAAGTCTTCAGTATAATTATCCTTGATTAAGTAAGCATTGAATTTGAACATTTTATTCAGGGTATACAGGTCAGGTATGTCTGCAGTCCAGTTTATTGTATCTAAGTTAGATTGAACGAAACTGTTTATGACTGGTTCACCATATACTGTTTCAGTGGTTTTGATGGAACATTGTAATTCCTGTGTTTCTTCTCCAGAATCCTCCACTAAAGCAAATATTCCTGTTAACAGGTCTTTGTCTATAAACTGCGGTGCTAATGGGTTTGTATTAGCCGAACTAATTTCTACGAAAACACTATAATATTTTCCGCTTAAGTCAATAAACGAGTAATCAAGCACTGTTTCGCTGTTTCCATCGACAGTTATCTCCTGCGTATCCTCAAAAGTCTCTAGTGACATGCCGACTACACTAACCTTTACTGCGGCACTCTGTGCAGAGGCATTGCGGTTCTTGATAGTGACTTTTACATCTGCATTTCCTCTTTCAGTAAGAGAATCTATTTCTGTATTTATTGATAAACTACTAAGTCCCATCAATCCGGGGGCAACTGTATCTGTCGAATTGATATCATTAAACTGTTGATCGATTTCAGCAGTGGAATTCTGCGAAGTCCCTGTTGGGCACCCTAAATCAAAGTCATTTGCCTGAAGGAAGTCATAAAGCATGTAAAGCCTCTTATTCAGCGAGATTGTGAACTGTGTTGCATCGC
>CAZEVB010000169.1:0-1836 GCA_964515835.1 uncultured archaeon
CAATGACTTTCTGGTTAAAGGAAACTCAGGAAAACCAGTTGCACCAGAAAAAACTCTGTTCATCGGAAATTCAGGAGTCAGTGCAAGATTCCTTTCATCTTATGCTTCTCTGGCAGAAGGGAAAACTATTATTGATGGCAACGAAAGAATGCGCGAAAGACCTATTAAAACCCTGATTGAAGCACTAAAAAAACTTGGCGTACATGCAAAAGCAGCTGAGAATGGCTGTCCGCCGATAGAAGTAAACGGTCCAAGCATGAAAGGCGGTAAAACAACTATTGATGCAAAGGAAAGCTCACAGTATATTAGTTCTATTCTCATTGCCGCCCCATATGCCAAAAAGGATATTGAGATTGAAGTTGAAGGAGTAAACAGCGCACCCTACATCGACATCACGATTGACTGCATGAAAGAATTCGGTGTTGAAGTAAAAAAAACCAGTAAAGGGTATCTTGTTAAAGCAGGGCAAAAATATGAATCAAAAGAATATGAAGTTGAAGGGGATTACAGCAGCGCATCTTATTTCTTTGCTGCTGCGGCAGTTACAAAAGGAAAAGTAATGGTCAAGAACCTGACAAAAAATTCTCTACAGCCGGATTCTGCTTTTCCGCACCTGCTCAAAAGAATGGGTTGTGTTGTCAGTTACGGAAAAAACTTTGTCGAAATCCAAGGAAAACAACTGAAAGGAATAGAAGTCAATATGAGTGATTCTCCTGACATTGTTCCAAGTTTGGCTGTTGTTGCTGCACTCGCAGAAGGAAAAACAAAGATAACAGGAGTCAAAAACCTGCGCATAAAAGAAAGCGACAGAATAAAAGCGATTTGCAATGAGCTGACCAAATGCGGAATTAAGACTGAAGAACTTGATGACGGAATGATTATTGAGGGAACAACTCCCGACAAAATAAAAGAAACAGAAATAGAGACTTATAATGACCACAGAATAGCAATGGCATTCTCTGTATTAGGTCTGGCAATAGGAAAACTAAAAATAAAGAACCCTGAATGCGTGAAAAAATCTTTTCCGCAGTTCTTTGAGGCTCTTTCTTCATTGAAAAAACCAAGGAACATTATCCTGATTGGATATCGGGGAGCAGGAAAAACCACGCTGGCAAAAAGGATTGCAAAAGAACTCGGAATCAGATGGGAAGACAGTGATTATCTGATTGAAGAAGAAACAGGAAAAAATATTTCCGATATTTTTAAAGAAGAAGGTGAAGAGAAGTTCAGAGAATACGAAAGAAAAATTATCAAAAAACTTGACGGACTTAACAATACTGTTATTGCTCTCGGTGGAGGGGCAATCAAAGACAAGAGAAACATCGAGTATTTCAAAAATAATTCTATGATTGTTTACCTCGAAGGATCCGCAGAAACCCTGCATCAAAGAACAAAAAACAGCAAAAGGCCAAGACTGACTAATGACAACGACCTTTTGGACGAAATCAAACAAATGCTTGCAAAAAGAAAACCACTTTACGAGAAAGCTGCAGACATTATAATCAATACAGACAAGCGGTTTGATGATACTGCAGAAGAGCTTATTAGTAACTTAAATAAATGAAGTAACACTCAATAATAACAATTGGTGATTGATTGAGGATAACTGTTAAACTTGAACCGGAAAAAAGAGATTACAACATAGTTATTTCTGAGAACGAAAAAGAACTGGTTGGTTTCCTGAAAAAGCAAAAGGCAAGCTCCTATGTTATTGTGTGCGATTCTATAACAGAAAAACTGTTTGGCAGGAAACTAAAACAATTGCTCGCTAAAAAAGGAATGAAAACAGAACTGCTTTCTTTTGAGGGTGGCGAAAAATCAAAGAACCTCACGACT
>CAZEVB010000170.1:0-1816 GCA_964515835.1 uncultured archaeon
AATCGCTTTCAGGGTCAAGGACTGGAATGCTTATTCAATGGAAGAAATTGATTAAACAGACAACAATTAAATATGCTGAAAAAGAATGTGGGTATATGAAGAAACGAGTAATCAAAAAAAAGGTAACTGCAAATAAAAGAAAAAACAAGGCAGATATTATTAGTCTGATTCCGAGAAAAAAGATAAATCCAAATAAGCAGTTAACCGGACAATTAGTTCATTTAGGCGAAGGTAGTTTAACAAAAATCAGGGCAAATTTCTGGGTGGGAAAGATAAACGTTATAGTAACTGACTCAGGTCATGTTGCAAAAGTAGAAGGAAACAAAATAGCGTCAATTAAACCTGAAGAAAGAAATCGTGTCGATGGACTTCTCAGCACGGCTCAGAGACAAAGAAAACTAGAATACTGGAATGGTCATTAAAAGTCAATTTCGCTGGGGTCGAGAGCCTTACTCTTTTTTACTGCGGTTTTCTTCTTTACGGTTTTGCGTGTTCTTCGCACAGGCTTATCTTTCCCTACACTATCTTCATCTTCTTCTGTTTCTTCAAAGTCTTCTATGCGTGTTCCTGTGAACGACTGGCCCCTTACAAATGACTTGAAGTTCTCCAAGTCAGAGCCGTCCATTACTCCTGCCCTAATGTTGCTCCTGCGCAGGATCAGGCACGAGGGCATGTCAAGGACAAAGTTCTGCCCCGGCTTGGATGAAGCCTTCTTTAGAACCTGAATTAGTTTATCGTGATTTATTTTTTCGTAGAGTTCTGCATCATCGTGTTTTGAAGGATCCTTGTTATAGATCCCGTCAACATTAGTCAGGTTAATGAAACTTGCGTCAAGGAACTCTGCGATAAGGACGCCGACAGCATCTGTTGTAAGTGAAGGCATTAGCCCCCCGAACACAGCTATTTTTCCTGAATCGAGAACTTGTTTTGCCTTGGAAATATCTGTGAGAACTTCCTGATGAGCGTCTTTCAGAGAACCAAGCATCAGGGAAGCATTTGCGCGGGTAATTTCGATTGCTACCTTATCTATGGCAAAATTGTTCATTCCCAGTTCGCTTGCTGCTTCACAATAGTTTCTCGCTACCTGCCCTCCCCCGACAACTATAACGAACTTGTAGCCCTCAGTCTTTAGCTCTTCGATACAGGAAGCAAATTCCTTCAATAGTCCGCTGTCCGGTTTCTGTTTGAAGAATATTGAACCGCCTGCAGAAACAACAAATGTTTTTCCCGAATAAGAGGAAACAGAGGAACTCTCACTATCACTGCTATTCATGTTCTCAAACATATCAAACATCAAATCACCGTAAATAATCAATATTATAAAGGGTGTCGGAGTTTAAAATATTTATTACAGGAGAATCTCTCTTCTAATGATTTTATTTCAAGTGATTTTTATGTTACACACAAAAGAAGTTGACGCGGCAGAAGCCAGTTTGTTCAAAAAGAAAGTCGCGAGACTATCCAAATACAAGGGAAGAGGCACAGAACTAATCAGTGTGTATATTCCTGAAGGCACTGACAGGGGCTCTGTGATGGGGCAACTGACAGAAGAAATCAGCCAGAGTTCAAATATTAAGAGTCCTTCAACAAGAAAGAATGTTCAGGGTGCACTAAGAAAGATAATTAATTTTCTTAAACACATTGATTTTAAGATTCCTGAAAGAGGACTAGTGGTTTTTGCGGGAAACATTTCCGAACAGGAAGGAAGGTCAGAAATAAAGTTATTCACAATCAGACCAATAAAAGAACTCAATACAAAGCTTTACTGGTGCGACTCTGAATTCCATTTAGCCCCGCTAAAAGACATGATTAAGCC
>CAZEVB010000171.1:0-1773 GCA_964515835.1 uncultured archaeon
TGCCTTTGTTGTTAACAGGAATAGCTAAGTCAAGGTTTCTTGTGCTGTTGTTTGTGCTGCAAAGTGCAATAACAGGAACTTTTATTATTTTTGCTTCGTTTATTGCCTGAACATCCTGCTCTGTTTCACTTATAATAACTATTTCCGGTTCAAAGAATTCTTTTGCGGTTGGGTTAGTGAATGTTCCTGGAACAAATCTCCCTGAGAATGCTTTTCCTCCAACAAATTCTGCAAATTTCTTTATTGGTGTTTTTGAGTATAAGCGCCTTCCGACTATTGCAATTCTGTCAAGATTGTAATTGGAAATAAGTCTTGAAGCCATTCTTATTCTTTTGTCCAGCGTCTGGACATCAAGTACGCTTAAGCCATCAGGCCTTACTTTAAAGACATATTTTTTCATGTCTCCTGACTTGTTCTTTGTTCCTATGTGTGCACCGCTTTTCAGGTACGTGTCTGCATCTATCAATAGTTTTTCTACACTCATCATAACACCTATGGATTGAATTTTGCCACTTCTTTTTCTAGGTCAACGTGGCTGAATATCATTCTCCTGCAGCAATATCTGGTGACTTCTAAATCATCAAGTACTTTTGCAGGGTCTTCTCCTTTCTTTACTCTTTCAGCGTATTCCTCGTATTTTCCGCCGACAACTTTTCCGCAACTGAAGCATCTTACAGGGATTATCAAATAAACACCTCTATCTTTTACTCCTTTGTTTCTTTGCCCTTGCCTTTGGTCCGAGAGGTTTCTTTGATTCAACTCTCCTGACGTCATCAACTAACAATAACCTGTCGTACTCAAGGAACATTTTCTTTGTTTTCTCGTTCTTAGTGAGTTCGACAATGCTCTTGGCAATAGTTGCTCTTGAAGCTATTGCCTGTGCCATATTCCCGCCGCCTTTTGCGGTTATGTCAAAGTCAATTTCTTTTGCTTCTGCCGGAGCCAGCATAAGCGGTTCTTTAATCATTAATCTAATGTATTTAGATGAAACAGTTTCAAGGGGTTTCTTGTTTATTGTTACTTTTCCCGTCCCTTTTTTTGCCACTGTTCTGGCAACAGCACTCTTTCTTTTTGCTTTCACAACAACAGTGCCTTTTTTTGTCTTTACTTTTGTCTTTGTTTTTTTCTGCAAAATTACCACCTTGCACCTAACTGTTTACTTACTTCTGAAACTAGAACATAAGATTCATTCTGTTTAACTTTCGCAGTGTCTATGGTCTCGATTTTTTCTTTTTCGAGTTCTTTAGGAGTCCCTATGTGGACCTTAAGCCTTTTCATTGCCTCTCTTCCTCTTTCTCTCTTGTGGGGAACCATGCCTCTTATTGCAAGTTTTACAATCCTGTGGGGCATTCTAGGGTATTTTGGACCTATTCGCGGGTTTCCTTTCATAGCTAATTCTGTTCTTTTCTTGAATTTAGCCACGACTACTTTTTTGGCGCCGACAATTGTACATTTTTCAGAGTTAACAATGTCAATTTTTTCTCCCTGAAGGAGTTTTTTTGCCACGACAGAAGCCATCCTGCCAAGCACGAGATTTGTTGCGTCTATTACTGCCAAATTAAATCACCGTTATTTTATAAGAATAATTTCTCCCTTAGTTTCTTTTGCTTCAAGGAACTCCTCAAGCCTTGTTAGTTGTCCACCTGCTTTTTCGATTTTCTCTTTTGCTTTGTCCGAGTATTCTGAAGCAACTACACTTACCTTTGCTTCAATTTCTCCGAAAGAAAGAATCTTTGAAGCTGTTACGAATGTTCCTTTTTGTTTCTTTGCAAT
>CAZEVB010000172.1:0-1753 GCA_964515835.1 uncultured archaeon
GCTGTTTTTAGTGGGTATCTGCCGCAGGTCTTTTTTTCGGGGCAGTAACCTAAGCTCTCACAGATTGGTCCTGTTTTGTCAAAGAGTACTGGAGATACTTTCTGCAGTTGTTTCAGCATTTCGTTTGCAAGATTTCTTATTTCCCATTGGGCTCTAGTGCAGAGTCTTCTTTCAAAGAAATTGTAGAGTGACCTAGCATTCATGGTTACAATGATTCTTGTTTCTGTTGCATTTGGTAAAATAAATCTTGCATCTTCTTTTGGTATTCCTTCTTCAATTAGTTTAGCGTAAAGTTCTCTGCTGTTTTCCATGAATTCAAGGAATTTTTTTTCGGTTTTTTTGTTTTCTTTGACTGTCGGTGGAACAACAAAAGCCATTTCTTTCTCGTTCACGTATCTTTGGCTCTGCTGGGAGTAAGAAGCTATTCTGTGCCTTACTAATTGGTGTGTCAGTGCTCTTGAGACTCCTTCAATGGCAAAGGTAAAAGAAGCGTGCTCTAAAACAGACAGGTGCCCTGATTCAATCAGGTGGTTGAGAAGGTTTTTTACTTTCTTGTCGTCAATCTTTTCTTTGAGTTCTTCAACAGAAACCCCTGCATAGCACATGTGTCCTGCAGTAGCCACTGTTCTTTCAGGTTCTGGTGTGTGCGCGAGAATCTCTACCTTTAATTTTGCTTCCATAGAATAATTGGTATTGGGAAAACGCTTAAAAGCAGTATGCCTTTATTTACGGGAGTTGGTGCATTGCAGACAGTTATTCATTTCTTTTTGGTTTTTCTGCCGAAAACCTTAATTCTTTGATGAGCCATTGCTGCATAACGCCTGGCTGCATTTTTTTTTCAATTAAACCAAGTTCTGCAGGAGTGAATGTTCTTGGCTTAACTCCGCTTATTTCCAGTACTGTGAGAACATCTCCGCTTGTTCTTTGTACTTTCACGGGGACTCCTCCGACAGTAATTTCGGCTGTTTTGCCTAAACCAAGGTTCGCAGGATAATCAGGTTTTTTTATTGCAGTTCTTTCTACTCTTTCTGCTGGTTGTCTTTTCTTTCTTCCAAAAAATGGTAATCTCATAGTTACTTTAACAGAGAATAACTTTAAATCCTTATTCTAATAACTGCCTTTTTCTTTTCTGTATTCAAAGTAGGAATAGAAAACAGGTATGAGTGCGGCAACAAGAAGTATTCCGACTGCAACCATTACTCCTTTTTCTCCAAGAAGCAGAGTTAAGAGAGTGAGGAATGCTCCTGCCTTGAATGTTTTTGAGGCAAGTTCGTGTGTCTTTTTCCATACTCTGTCCGAGCTCAGGGTCCATGGTGTTCTTATGCCTATGAACCAGTTTCTCTCTGTTTTATTCAGAATAAATCCTATGAAGTAAAAGAGTATTGACATTCCCGGAATAATCGCGTAAGTCATGTTGAATGCATAACCCATGTTTTGTGCTACAGTCAGTATCTGGATGTATAACATGAACACAAAGAATGCGATAAAGAACATTTTGTAATATTTAATGAACTTCTGCAAATTCCTTTTCAGCGGATCAATCCGCGGAATAATCAGGACTACGCCAAGGATAACTAGGTTAAGAACAGGGATCAGGAATAAAGTAAAGTCTTTTGAAGAATAAGCATCAGCCACTCCTGCAGCATTCCAGTGGGAAGCAATCTGGTCGGGAAGCAAAGGGTATGCGTAGAAGGAAACAATAAAGGAACAGAGTATGAGGATAATCATTATTATTCTGGTTTTGCCCATTCAA
>CAZEVB010000173.1:0-1727 GCA_964515835.1 uncultured archaeon
GTAAATCTGCTTTATTCATTATCTGGCCATTCGAATCCACAATAAAAAACTCGAACTCCATTCCTGAGAGAAACTTTTTAAGCGGTCTTTTCTTTTTCATTAACAATTAAAAGGTAAAAGGAAAATAAAATAGTTGCCTTTTGCATTGGATTAATTATTTATACCAAAAAGTGCCTATTTGATTGCATGTCGAACGAACACAACATTGCAGTTATCTCAACATGGCTCAGGTCAGCAGACGGAGTTTCCATTGAAGCAGACAAATGGACGCGAGTATTCGAAAAACTTGGTTTCAATGTCTCGCTTATAGCAGGAAGAATAGGTTCAAAAACCTCTTTGCCTAACTGCATTATCCCAAAAATGGACTTCATGCACCCGAAAATACGGTTAATAAAGAAAATGGCTTTTGATTCAAGATTGGATGACGCAGAAAAAAAGGCTTTAACAGAACTCATTAAGTCAAATGTTTCTGAGATTAAAGAACCGCTCAAGAACTTCATAAAACAGAATGAAATATCTGTCTTGGGGATAGAAAACCTGTTCTCGGTTCCGTATAATATCCCTGCAGCAATCGCTGTCTACGAGATAGCCAAAGAACTAAACCTAAAATGCATTCTCAGGCACCATGACTTTATCTGGGAGAGAGAATACTTCATAAAACACTACAATATTCCGGAAATCATGGCAAAATATTTTCCTCCGCAGGACCTCAACGCAAAGCACATTGTCATTAACCAGACCGCAAAAGCAGCACTGCTGCAGACAAAAAATATTACTGCAACTGTTATCCCTGATTTCTTTGATTTCGAATCACTAAGAGAAAAGGATGCTTACAGCAAGACCTTCAGGAAAACACTCAAAATAGAAAAAGACAAGTTCCTCTTTTTACAGCCAACACGAATAGTGCGGAGAAAAAAGATAGAGCGATCAATACAACTAGTGAAAGAAATAAACAAATTATCCGGCAAGGATAACGTGCTTGTTGTTACTGGTGCTCCGCTCTATGAAGCCGAAAGATACCTGAAAGAACTGCTAAAACAATGCAACGAACAGAGCGTCCGTCTTGTTGCTGCAGACTCCTACATTAAATTATCGCGGGAAATGGATAACGGCAAAAAGATTTATTCAATGCACGATGCTTATCTAAACTGCGATGCAGTAACGTTTCCTTCTGATTTGGAAGGATTCGGCTTGCCTGTCCTGGAAGCATGCGCATACAAAAAACCATTGTTTGTCAACAATTATCCAGTCTTCCACGAAATAAAATCAAAGGGATTCGATTTTGTCATGATAAACAAGAAAGTGACAAAAAAATCTGTTAACAAGATGTACGAACTATTGACAAAAAAGAAGCTAAGGGAAGAGGCAACAGAAAAGAACTTTGAACTCCTGCAGAAGCACTACTCATTGGAAAGCTTGTCCTCTCAGATAATCGCTATTATGGATAGCTTTGAGGACAGGTCCTTAACAGGAACCCTGAAAAGAGCCTTCAGTTACTTCTTTAGATAGCTTTTAATTAGTTACTCTCCCCAATTAATTGTATGCTATACGCGAAAAGAAGGGAGCGAGTTCCTCGTCCATACTAATTTGTTTAGTGGTATAGTTAGCATTTTAATAAAATTTCTATCCCTATTTAATGTAAATTATTGGGGCAATGTTGTAGTCTGGTCTAGCATCGTGGCTTTGGGAGCCTCTGACCCCGGTTCAAATCCGGGTTGCCCCATACA
>CAZEVB010000174.1:0-1710 GCA_964515835.1 uncultured archaeon
TTGTTCGATCTTTCCGGGAAAACTATCGCTGCTTTTGTTTTGTTTTCAACCAAGACAGGGAAACACTTTATTTTGCCGAATGTTCTTTTCGGGGTTGAGAATCCTTTTATTGTCAGCGGCAAGCGATTCCCGAGAATGGTTTTGAGGGACTTTAGAGTGACTTTCAGGTTAAGGGTTCCTGTGAATGGAACAAAACCAAGTTTTTCCTTGAACTGTTCTTTGTACTGTTTTAGCGAAGTGTAATAACTTCCCTCGCCCAAGCCAGATGAAACCGTTCCCTGCAAATAGTTTTTTTGTTTTGAATAGAGAATGTTTTTTGTTGTTGAGTTAACCTGCCTCAGGAAAGATTTTCCTTCCTCTGTTAAAGAGACGTCTGTTCCGTAAGGAGTTGCTGTTCTTGTTATCAGCCCCAGTTTCTCGAATTCGCGGAGTTTCCTTGACGCGCTTTGCTGGGAAATGTTAAAGCGCGATGCCAAAAAAGAAGTTGATAAGCGCACCTTGCTGGTTTTTGCTTCTTCCGCAAGAGCCATGAACAACAAGAAATCCTCAAATGCCATAATAAAAAAACAAGGACAACATACTTAAAAATGGTTAGATTAACATTTTTGAGTTGCCTAAAGTTCGGGAATAAAGAACATAATAAATAATTGCTGTGGAAAAAGACGATAAAAACGTAAAAAAAGACGAATCCTACAATAACCTTTAAATTCCTTTCTATAAATAGAATAGTAATACAGATTAAACATATTTTTGTCGGTTTTTGGAAACTTTGTGGTGGAAGAGGTTTAGCGTGCTTTTTTGGCAAGACTAGGCTTGTACATATTCCTTACGACATAAGAACTGGATGATTCCCTTGACGCTTAAGAAAATTGCAGATCACTATTTGGTGCCAAAGCACGAGATTGTTCCAAAAGAGAAGCATGAGGAAGTCCTCAAAGCTTATGGTTTGGATGAATATAAATTGCCTAAAATTTTTAAGGATGATGCTATTGTTGAAGAGATTGATGCAAAAAAAGGCGACATCCTAAAAATAACGAGAGACAGTGTTACAGCAGGAAAATCTGTTTTCTTTAGGTTAGTAGTTTGAGGTGTTTGATTGGATAACTGGCCATTGATTGAGAATTATTTTTCAGACAAGAAATTCGCGCAAATGGAAATTGATTCATTTGACCAGTTTATTGACCAGAAACTTGAGGAAATCACACAAGAGAACAAAGATATTGTGCCTAAGATAGAGGAAGTCAAAATTGAATTAGAGAAAATCGAGATACTTAAACCAATGATAACTGAGGCAGACGGGTCTCCGAGAGACGAGTTCATGCCAATGGAAGCAAGGCTAAGAAATAGGACTTACTCAGCACCACTCTATTTAACTATGAAGCTTCTGAGGCGAGATGTTGAACAGGATCACAGAAGAACCTTCATTGGCGATTTACCAATTATGCTTAAATCAAAGATGTGCTGGTTAAACGAAAAGAACCCTGAAGAACTGGTTGCTGCCGGAGAAGACCCAATGGATTTTGGCGGTTATTTTATAATAAACGGCTCTGAGAAAGCCCTGATGACCCAGGAAGTTCTTGCTTCTGACAGAGTTCTTATTGCAGAAATGCAGGATAAAATTATTTCGGAAGTTATTTCAACAAGAGGGGCTTTCAAGGGAAGAGTTCGTATTACAAGAGCAATTGATGGCCTAGTTTCAGTTACTTTCCC
>CAZEVB010000175.1:0-1708 GCA_964515835.1 uncultured archaeon
CTTTGCCTTGTTCGCTTAGCAAAACAAAAGACAATCCCGGCATTATGCCTATTGCTTTCTGGGTTGCACTGGTCATTATCGAAACATCTTCACAACTGATTTTTCCTATTGGCCAGACCGAAACAGAGTCGACAAATAGTTTTCCGGAAAAATCCTTTGCAATGCTGTTGACATCATTCAGGCATGCTGTTGATGTTTCATTCTCAACTAGTGCAATCGCATCATAGTTATTCAATTCTATTCTGTTATTTACTCGTTCGTAGTTTATTCCTTCCCCGTCCTTAAACTCAAGAAGATCTGTTTTGTGAAAAAGTGAACTTATTTCGTAAAGCCTTTTTCCGAAAACTCCGTTAGAACAGACAAGTAGTTTGTTTGCATCAACAGAACCAAGCATGGCTTCATTTGCAAGAGTTCCTGAACCAGTGAGCACAACTACTTCAGAGGCACCGGAGAACTCTTTTGCTTTTTCAACAACAGAAGAATAAAGTTCTGAGAACTCTTGGGTGCGGTGATGCAAGATATTCGCGGGGCTTTTTAGCAATCTCTGCGGGACCTCAACAGGCCCAGGAGTTAAAAGCAGGGAATCACCTGAACCCTTTCTGGTTGAGGATTTCCTTTATCCTGTATTTCATTCTTTCGAATGATTCGGAAGTATTTCCCCCTATGTGCGGCGAGAGGATTACCCTGTCAGACTTGCAGAGCTCATTGTATTCCGGAGGCTCATTGAAATGCACATCAAGGCAGGCGTAAGAAAGGATATTGTTTTTCAGGGCATGTTCTATTGTGGCAGGGGTTATTACTTTTCCCCGTGAAGTATTAATGAGAACTGCACCTGATTTCATTTTCCCGATGTTTTTCGGGTTAAGCATTTCCTTAGTTTCGTCAGTGAGTGGGACATGCAAAGTCACTATATCTGATTCTTTAAGAAGTTCTTCAAAGGAAAACTTTTTTTCACAGCTGACCTCTTCCACATAGGGGTCATAATAAATCACGTTCATTCCGATTGCCTGCGCGATTCTTGCAACGCTCTTGCCTATTCTTCCGAGACCTACAATGCCAAGGGTTTTTCTGAACAGTTCATGCCCGACAAGATTTTTCTTTTCCCATTGATTGCATTTCATGGTTGAATCTGCTTTAACAAGATACCTTGAAGCCATGACCATGAAACCGATTGTCAGCTCGGCCACTGAAGGCGCTGAAAGAGGGGTATTGAAAACTTCTATTCCCTTTTCGCGTGCGTAATCAACATCAATGTTGTCAAGGCCTATTCCCTGCCTGACAATAAGCTTCAGGTTCTGTGCCCTGTCAAGGATTTCTCTTGGTATTTTCTGGCTTCGCAGTATAAGCACGTCTGCAAGTGCGATTCTTCGTTCAAGTTCTTCTTGCGATTCGAAACGAAGTATATTACCGTCAAAATTCAGCTCAGCAACATCTCCTGCGACAAGGTAAAATGGTTTCTCAAGAATGGATTTTGCATCATCAAGAGCATTGACACAAAAATCAGCGTTATCCACAACTTTTTTTCTGTTGCCGATTGCAATTGAAAGCGAAGAATTTTTGAACATCGCTATGTCATTTGCACCGTCGCCAATCGTAATCACTGCATAATTTTTGTTTAAATATTCCCTTGCAATTTTGTCTTTGTTTACTGAGTTAACTGCAGTGTTAAGTGTGTTGCCGTCAAAGACCAATTCATTTGCATAAACCT
>CAZEVB010000176.1:0-1689 GCA_964515835.1 uncultured archaeon
GTCAACTGGGCGAGCAGTTGCTGAATAGTTTTTTATACTGGTTTGGCTCTGTATAATACACTATGGTCAGCAAAGAAATTGTAATGGGTACAGTAAAGAGAATGGCTGATGCAGGCATTGATAAAGAGACAATAAAATCTACTTTGCGTGACATCGGCTTAACTGATTCAGAGATTGGCGCTTATTTGCAGGAAGCAGGTTTAGAGGCTGCAGCTCCTACTGCACAAGCCAGTTCTGAATTAACTCCTGAACAAGTACCTGCAGAACAGTATCTTGATGACGAACTTGACGGGCCATTAGATGGTGCAGATCTGCCTGAAGATCAGCATGAAGCAATCGCACAAAAAACCGCTGACAAGTTAGCCGGCCAGATAGAATCGCTAAATAACGAGCAGGGCATGAAGGATGCCGCTAATCGTTTGGATATAGAGGAACACAAACAAAAGTTAGGTGAAATAGGCACAAAATTAGAGTCTGTTAGTGCTTCAATGCCGAAACACGAGCATGTGGGGGAATTATCTGTCCGAATAAAAGCTCTTGAAGAACTCGTTTCAGATCTCCAGAATGATCTTTCTGAAGTAAAGGCAATCACTGGTGCCTTACAATCTCTCCTCAAAAAAATCTTGGAAACAAACAGACAGATTCTCCTGAACACTTCAAAGAAATAAATCTATTTCTTGAACAATTTTTTACCGGTCTTTAAAGTTGACTGTAATCCCTTAACAGAACCTTCTGCCAAACTTCCTTTCTTTTTCTTTGCTTCCAGAAACTCTTCGCCAAACAGTTTTCCCAAATCTTTTATCTGGTCTTTAACTATTTCTTCAGGGTGATTTGTTTTTGCTGCCTCAAGTTCTTTGAACTCACTGTCCAAAGATTCTTTTGCCCACTTGGCAGTTCCCTTTGTTTTTGAAGCTAATTTAGCTGTCCCAAGCAAGACTAGTTCTACCAGAACAACAAAACCAAGGAATAAGGCTAGCCCGACTTCCTGCACATAAATCAAGGTTACTATGATTGCAAGAAAAAGGAAGTAGTAAGGGACTTTCATTAGATTCCCCCGAACATGCCGCCCCCTTCATTGCCGGGCATATAATATTCGGGCTGCGGGTCTTTCTTTCCTACGCCCATAACAAGTGCAATTAGTATGAATCCAATGACAATAAATGGAAGAAAATTGCTGAAGTCCCCGCCTCTTGCAAATATCCAGATTAGCGCGGTTCCCGCTAGTGCTGCAACTGTTGTTGCAATCGACCGTGTTGAAAGAAAGATAACTGCAATAATTCCTAAAGCAATCCAGTTCTGCTGGTACTGCATAGCCAATAATATCATGAACATTGCAACGAGAAAATTAAATGTATCCATCTAATCACTTAGAATGTTCCTTCCATGCCTTTCTCTTTGAAAGGATTGAAGTTGGTTACTGCTTCCTTGCCGAATGTAGCCAGTAGGAAAATAATTACCACCATCCACACAAGGATTGGATAAGAATAGAATGTGAGGTAAACAACTATGATTGCAAACAGGATAGCCAGCTTTGCACTTCCTAAATTTCCCTTTGCCCAGCTATAAATCCATATGAACATAAAGAGGATTATTGCAAGCCAAACATTGTCCCAGAATTCATACATGCTTATCATATACCTTTTCTTTTTTATTTATTATAAAGTTATCTAATTGTGCTTAACAACCCAA
>CAZEVB010000177.1:0-1658 GCA_964515835.1 uncultured archaeon
AGGTAAGCATTGAGTTCCTCGTAGCATTGCCCGAAGAACATTTCGCACTCTTCTTTATCTTCTAGATTGTTCCTTGTTTTTGGTTTGGTTTCTTTTTGATTATCTGTTTGTTTATTCTCTGTCTGTTTGTAGGTTATTGCAGGATTTTCGTCTTTTGAGAGTTCTGCTTCTCCTATTGTTTCGTTGGCATAATCATCTGTATCAAATGAGTTAGTTTCTTCGGGTGAAAAAGAAGGGAGTGTAAAGAATCCTGTTGGAAGGTATCTGCCAGCAGAAATAAAAAGTGTGCCGAATAGCACTAGCACCAGAAAAGAAAAAACGATTTTGTTTCTTACAATGTTCCTTAGTTCCATTTATGCCTCTCCCTGAAGGCAACGATGTTGCCAAATCCCCCTGATTAACTCCTTGCGCGAGTACTTATATACCTTCGGTTGATTGGTAATCAACCAAATAGTTGATTTGTTATCAACCGCACATATATAACTACTCGAGGAAGAATTCTGTTGGAGCTTGGCTCTTATGGAGTGTGCCTGCATAGGTAAAAATGGCTTTTGTGGGTGCGCTCCGCTCCACAACGGGGTGGTGGTGTTTGGATGAACTTGTATGAGGCATGTGTTTTTAGGTTAGCAGAAAAAGAGGTTATCTCAGAGAATTCTGCGCGGTTATTGGCAGTCATCATGGCTAAAGGTTCTTTGAATGAACTGCAGTTGTCTGAAAGAACTAGTCTTTCCCTTGATGAGACAGTAACTGCTTTGACTGAACTGGATTCCCTGAAGGCAATCCAGATTTATGGCGGAAGATATTTTTGTACTGATAAAGACAGGGTCTTGTTGTCTTTGGTGGATGAAACCGAACTTGAAGCAGAGTTGGTTGCAGTAAACTTTAAGAGATAATTTTGTGACAGGAACAAATAAAAAGACTTGTTATATAAGTATATATAACAACATTTGGGTGATTATTTGTTGACAAAAACAGAGATTTTGCATTATCCTAGACTTGATACTGTTCTGATGGTTGAAGGGTTTATTAAAGAGCATAGCGGGGAGCACAAGAAAAGGAGTTTGTGGGAAAGTTTGCCGAAAAAAACGATGTATCAGACTTACTGTGTAATATTTGATTATCTCTTGGATTCAGGGAAGATTGCTGTGGACAGGGAAAGAAAAATCGCTTGGATCTGGAATCCTGAATTGGTAAAGAAATATCTGAACAGACCTGAATTGAGCTGGAGTAAAGAATAAATGAAACTGCCGTCAAAGATTAAATTTGCTGATGAAAAAATCAGAAAAGCATTTTATGAATTGAAAGATTCAAAGACCGAAGACAGGAAGCTTTACAAGTTCCTTGTTCAGGCATTTCAAAATCTTGAAGAAAATGCCTTTGCAGGAACACAGATTCCGAAAAAACAAATACCTAAAGAACTGATGAAAAAATATGAAGTAGACAATATCTGGAAATATAATCTGCCAAATGCATGAAGGCTTCTCTACTCGGTGGCGAGAGACGAAGTTATTGTGGTTAGTATTGTCCTTGAATGGCTTGACCATAAGAACTATGAAAAAAGACTCAAGTACTAATTAATAGATTTTCGTATTATTCCAAACCATTAATAAAGAGTTTCAGCTTATTTTTTAGATCTGGTGATTAGATTATGGGTATAA
>CAZEVB010000178.1:0-1657 GCA_964515835.1 uncultured archaeon
TCCTGCATCCTTGTATGATACCATTCAAAAACCTATAAGTTAATTCCTTTTTTCAGCAAATTATTTCTGACCCTGTTTTTTCTTCTCTCCTCAGCAACCTCTGGCGATACTGGAGGTTTCTTTGCAACAGAACAAGAAGGCTTTTTCTGTTTCTTAGACGGAGAACCCCCGCGGAGTCCTGTTATCACAGTACCTGTTTTTTGAGACCTGTTAATTCTGTAACGCAATCAAACCCCTCTATGTATACAACAATAGTTGTGTTTAAAGTTTAAGCTTCTTTTTCCAGTAAAAACACACTTGCCCTGTTTTTTCTGCTGCCAAGCCGGTGTAGTTCTCAGGATTATTGATAATCGCAAGTTCTTTCTTTGAAAACTTTTTGAGGTAAGGAATTAACTCTGTGTGATGCATTACTACTTCAACCAGAAGCTCGTTGTCTGCATCTGCCTCAAGAGTAAGTTTTCGAACTTTCTCGTGAGCATCTTTGTGACCATACTTTGCAAGAAGAATGTAAAGCGGTTCTGCAACAACCTTGTTCTTTGCACAGTCAAAGTTTGCTTTCATTGATTCTGAATCAACAACCAGATTCTTGCATACCTTGTTAAGGCGCTTTGTTGAAAGGTAAAGGCCAACAATTATTTCTTGTATGAACCTCTGTGACGCGCTATTTGTCAAGTCCCTCTGGTGGTCTGAAATCCCGTCCATATACGCAGTAATCATGCGCGGCATAAATTGTTTCCAAAAACTTTTCACGTTCTCAAAGTTAATCGGGTTGCGCTTGTGAGGCATTGTTGAAGAGCCGACTTGCTGTCCTGAGAAAGCTTCTGCTATTTCATTAATTTCCGATCTCTGCAGGTTGCGCATGTCATCCGAAAAATTTGCCAGCACAGTAAAGCAGCTGATTATTGTGTGCTGCAGGTCCTCGTAAGCTTCAGGCATGACAATTTGCGTAGAAAAAGGAGCAACTTTAAGTCCCAATTTTTTCATGAGTTTCTTTTCAAAATCAACAGGGTTTTTCAGCAGCAAAGACTGAGCATTGTAGCATCCGACTGCACCGCTGAACTTTCCGTAAAGCCCTTCATTAATTTCTTTTAGTTTTTCTATTCTGTCACCCAAGCGTGCAACATACTCTGCCAATGCAAAGCCAAAAGTAATTGGTTCTGCGTGCTGACCATGAGTCCTGCCAATCTGCAGAGCATTCTTATGCCTCAAAGCAAGTTTGATTAAAAGTTTTTCAAATCTCAGGAGTTCTGGTAAAAGAACTTTTTCAACTGCGTCCTTGTATCTGACAGAATTGGAACTGTCAACAATGTCATAGGAAGTTGCAGAAAAATGGATGAATGGTTTTGCATCATTCGCTACCTTTGAACGCATGACATTAACAAGGGCACGGACATCATGCTTGATTATTTTCTCTTCAGCGTAAACCGCTTCTGCTTTCACAAGTGAAGCTGCTCTCTTTACATTCTTAGCAATTTTTCTGCTGCATACCCCGTAATCAGACAGAACATCTACAATCGCTGCTTCAACTTTTGCCTGATAAAAGACACGGGCATTTTCAGAAAGATAAAGCGCAAGATCCTTTCGTTCTCTCTCGGAAATATACCTATAATCAAGAGGACCAACTAAATCAAACTTGTCAACAGATTTCATAAAGCCA
>CAZEVB010000179.1:0-1655 GCA_964515835.1 uncultured archaeon
CTCAGTTCTTGCGACAATGAGCGGCTTTGCAATGCCATTCATTGCAGATCCTCAAACCATAATAGGCGTATTATTGTTCTCTATAATTGTAGGAGTAATTGCCGGTTATGTGCCTGCAAAAAGAGCATCTGATTTGGATCCTGTAGAAGCACTGCATTATGAATGATTGTGAAAAAAATGGGAAAAAAGATTGTTCATTGTAAGTTATGCAATCCAGAAATAATAGCTTTTGCACTAAACAATCTTACCAATCAAAAACTCAGGACATACCTGACTTTAATAGGAGTAATTATTGGCATTGCCGCAATAATAACTTTCATTGCCTTAGGTGAAGGACTAAAAAACTCTGTTGAATCAGAATTTGAGTCACTGGGCGCAAACACTATTTTTGTTGCACCTTCGTTCTCAGGACAAGGAACCGGATCAAATTTTGAAGGACTAAAAGAAAGTGACTTAAGAAAAATTTTAAGGATCCCTGAAGTAGAATCAATATTTGCACCTCTTTCAGATATCGGGGAAGTAGAATATTCCCGAGAAAAAAACAATATCAGTATTTTAGGAACAAATATAGATGAATTAATTGAAACCGAAAGTATAGGATTTGTGGATATTGGCGAAGGAAGAAACCTAACTGAAAGTGATGTTTTTGCTTCAGTAATAGGTTATGATATCGCAAAAGAGTACTACACTAAAGAAGTAAGAATAAAAGATCACATACTAATTGAAGGATATTCTTTCAAAGTCGTAGGAATAACAAAAAAATCAAGCACTTCTTTTGGGGGAGGTCCGAATACAAACGCATCAATATTTATACCGAAAAAATCATTCAAACAAGTTTTTGTTGAAACAAACCCCACATTTCTTATTGTCAAAGCAAGGAGCCAAGAAGAGGTAACTGAAGCCGAAGAAGAAATTAACAGAGTTCTTGAAAAAATATTCGGCAGAGAACAAAAAGATTATACTGCAGTTTCCAGCGAACAGATCTTGGAAAGTGTTGGTCAAGTTCTTGGACTTATACAAATGTTTTTAGTGGCAATTGCAGCAGTATCTCTGGTTGTTGGAGGCGTAGGAATAATGAATACTATGATAATGTCTGTTATGGAAAGAACAAGCGAAATAGGAGTAATGAAAGCACTCGGTGCCACAAACATTTTTATTTTACTTATTTTTATATTTGAATCAGGTTTTATTGGACTGATTGGAGGTGCAATCGGCGTGACTGTAGGATATACTGCAGCAATAATAATTGCGTATTTCTCTAATTCTTCAGGCTTTGCAATCCTTGTAATTGTTGAACCTATGCTTATCTTAGGAGCGCTACTGTTCTCTGTTTTAGTTGGAATGATTTCAGGAGCTTATCCTGCAAGAAGAGCATCTCTTTTGGATCCTGTAGAAGCACTAAGAGGAAAAGATTAGACTAATTATCAAAGAACCTCAAAAAATACTGTCAAACTGATTTTCTTAAATCCTTTTAAATCGGTTAGCTATAAAAAGCAGAACCTACAATAACTATTTACTCTTATTAGTAGACTGGCAGGAGCTGGTGAGCATGCCGATAAAATTTTTTGACAGAATCAAAATATTCAGAAGCACTGAAGAAAAAGTCAAGGAAATGACTGATCTTGAGAAAGAAAAGTTTTTTGAGAAAAAGACAA
>CAZEVB010000180.1:0-1620 GCA_964515835.1 uncultured archaeon
TAAATTTAATTGAAAGAGAAGGTCAGCAACTTCCTGTTCAAGACTGTTGCGTACAAAATGTCCTTTAGTTGTCTTTAATTTATAGTCGGATACTTTCTTGAATCTTTCATACTGAAGAGTATAATATTGGCGCGGATGATCCTGTTTCATTTTTGCGTGCCATTCTTTCATCATTTTTGAAGATGCTGCCCTCATTTTTTGGTGAAGTTCGGGGAAACGGTTTTCTTTGAGGTATTTTCTCTGTACTGCAAGCCCGCCTTTCTTCAGATACGTTTTTGGGTTTATAAGAGTAAAAGAAAAATCTGCTTTATTAAGACCAAGAAAATCCAGTATTTTTATGAATCGTTCATAAGGCATTCTGTGAATTGCTTTCTTGTATATGTGAATTGAGATATCTGGAATTGCAAGAATTTTCTCCAGTTTTCTTTCCGAACCTGCCTTAGAAATAGCTCTTGTGAGAAGGTCTGTTTGCGTTTTTTTATCTATTTCAACAATCATAGATAAATAAAATAAAATGAGAATATATCCCTTTGCAGACCTAAATGCCGTTGCCAACTGACAAGTATCCCTAAGGGGCACAGATAGTGGCTCACAGACCTGCCTAATCTCGCTTGTGGCTAATCAGGCAGTAAGCGTTCTATATGCAGTTGGGGGATTGCCGTAGCAATCGCCCGACATGTCAACTGGGTCACAGTTGGTGCCAGTGTTCTGTTATTGTGGTTTGTTTTTTCTGTAGTCCTGTTATGCATGCTTTTTCTTTTGAGCTTGGTTTGAGGACAAAGTCAAGGACAGCGAATTCGAGGTTTAGTTCTTCAAGCATTTCGCGGGCTTTCGGGCGGATGGATGGTGCGAGGAGTATGCCTCTCGGGTTCTTGCCTTTCAGTTTTGCTATTTGCCTCATGTATCTTTGCAGCTGGCTTACGCATGCGTAGTCTGCTTCGCGTCTCTTTAGTTCTATGACTACTGGGTTGCCGTTTTTGTCTTCGGCAACGATGTCTGCTATTCCTTTGCCGAATTCCTGCTGTTGGTTCAGGGGCTTCAGACCAGGCTCTATCATGGAGAGGTCCTGCATGAGCAGGTCGTTGAGGTCGCGCTCTGAACCTGCTAAACGAAGATCGTCTGTTAGTTCGAGGTCATAGGAATTGATGTCGTCAACTGAGTCAAATGTTATTGTGAGTGTCTCAATAGGCTTGTCTTTTTTGGCGGTAAGGATGAACTGATTTCCTTTCTCCTGAACAGAGAACCTGCTTTTTACCATGTAATTGGTTGGCTTGACTAAACGGTTCTGGTGGATTGAGATTGAGTTGTCGCCCTTTATGATGATGAGTCTTTTTCCTGAAGGAAGAATAGAGGTTGCGCGTCCGACATATTCTACTGCGCAGTCCCCGAAGATAGTTAAAAGATTTTTGCTGAGGATACCATTACGTATGGTTTCCAGTGCCTGTCTCTGCTCCATGCATTTGTTTAGAAAGAAAAAGCTTTTATGGGAAAGTGTGGGCACACAGCAGGTGGGAATCTGCAGCATAAGATACTGGTCTGCGGCTTTGCTCACTTCCGAGGTCTCTAAGCACAACTCTCATGAGCTACCGTTGCTTCCTTCCGGATCTGGCGGGTTTGTCC
>CAZEVB010000181.1:0-1609 GCA_964515835.1 uncultured archaeon
ATAAAAATCAGCAGGTTCTGGTTGTTCACGAAATCCACTTGGTGGAAAATAAAAGAAAGTATTTTGCCGAAGAATGCATTCTTCCAGAAGAAGTTTGAAGGAAGAATTGTTGAGAACCCTGAGATAAGACAGATTAATCAGTTCATCCTGCTTTACGGAATATTCATTCTACTTGGAGGGATAATTCTTACACTTGAAGGAAATTCTTTGAGTGACTCTTTATTTGAGGTTGTTTCTGCTCAAAGTAATGGCGGTTTGACTGTAGGCATTGCAAGCATAAATATGCCCTTTTTGAGCAAAATAATGCTCATATTCAACATGTTCATAGGACGTCTAGAGATAATCCCTATTTTGTCTGCAATTGGCTTTATGCTGTCAATAAAAACAAGAGATACACGCAAATAATTAAATAAAGAAGACATTTAGTAATATAGAGGTGCTTAACTATGTATATTTTAGTGGTTGGTGCAGGTAGTCTGGGCTATTATTTAGCAGAACTTCTTACAGAAGAAGGACATGATGTTGTAGTTGTAGAAAAAGACGAAAAAAAGTGCGAGAAGATTAGTAACGAACTTGATGTTGTTTCAATAAAGGGAGACGGCACTGACCCAAAAATACTGGACAAGGCAGGCATCAAAGAAGCAGATGCAGTTGTCGCGCTAACAGCACAGGATGAAACCAACATGGTTGTTAGTCTGCTTGCAAAGGAACTCGGAGCAAAAAACGTTGCGGCAAGACTAGGCAGAGTAGAGTATGACGAAAAAATCCTGAAGAAACTTGGAATTGATATTGTTATTCATCCCGAAGCAGCAGCAGCAGGATACATTGCAGAACTGATAACAAAACCAGAGGTGCTTGACCTGGCATTCATTTCAAGAGGAGATGCAGAAATTCTTGAAGTAATGGTTAAAGAGAAAAGTAAGCTGGCAGGAAAGAAAGTAGGCGAAATAGAACACCCGAGCGGGACAGCTATTGTTGCTTTGTACAAGTACGGTAATCTTGTTATCCCTGATAAAGATACAGTAATAGAAGCAGGATCAAAAATACTTATACTATCAAAAAGAGAGGCAACCCAGAAAGTAAAGAAAATGATTAGTTAAGATTCGGACTAATTTTTCCTTTCTTCTTAATCATTTTCTTTTTTAGTTTCTTTATTCTTGGAAGAGCCTTCTTTAAAACAGAAACATGAATCCCAAGTTTAATTTTTTTATTTTTCTTTGAAAGTTTTTTCTCAGATGCTTTCCTTATTTTTTCTTTCATTTACACACCAAGACGGTAGCCGAACCACCGTTTTACTTTATTCTTTAGATTTGATGCTCTGCCAGTTACTTTTTTAAGATGTCTTTTAATCGGCATTGTTTATCACCCAGATTTATGTAGTTCTAATATATTATAGTCAATTCGTACTATATAGATTTTGCGGTTTTTCGGATTTTTATTCAGAAAGGTATTTAAAGAAAGCGCGCACCAATAGTTATAGTTGGTTAAAATGAAAAGTGAGCGAGTTCATCACAAGTAGCTCAGAAGAGCCTTTCATTATCCAACGGACTAGTTTTAAAAAAGTTTTTTCTAAAGAGATAGATAACAGGTTAGTTAAGTTAACTGATTT
>CAZEVB010000182.1:0-1585 GCA_964515835.1 uncultured archaeon
CTTATTCCTTCTCGGCATTTTATTATTAGACTCATGGTTTTTTACCTCCTGCCACGCTAAGGTGGTTTAAGAATAATTGTGTCTAAGTCTTTTTAAGTGTTGGCATGCCACAATGCCGGTGCGGTTCTCTTATTCTCCATTTTACTCTTTTTCCTATTTCAACGGCCTCTATTAGTTTAAGGTTCTTCAAATTAACTATCCTGTTCCGACAAGTGTCTTTGCTTATTCTGGTTTGCCAAGAAATGCTTTCCAGGGTAATTGGTTCTCTTTGTTTTCTTAGGCAAACCAAAACAATTTTTTCGTATAGGTCTAGTTCCCTCATTGGGTACACCTAACTTTTTTTTGTATGTTGCAGGCCAAGTAATCTTTTTTGTGAGTGTAGCCTGCGTCTTGTAGTGCTTTTCTTCTTCGTTCCATAATGTTTTTGTTTAATAGTGCTGCAGGCATTAGTGTTTCTCCTTTAACAGTTTCCTTTCCTAAAATCTTCTTTCAAAAAATAACCGGATTTTATTAACGCTTCTTTCCTGCGTTTTTTCATTTCTTTGTTTAGTGCTCCAAAACCCATGCTTGTTTCTCCTATTATTTTGGTGGGGTTGTCTTGCCAGAGAGGCACAGTATCCGGTTCAATGGAGTAATGTTCTGGCAAGCAACCCTTTTCGGGAAACAATGCTTTTGGTGGGAACCTATTTTTTTGGAAGACTAGTGCAATATGGAAAACCGAGGTGACCCCCACCCTTTTGTGGTGTGCATTGTTTCTTGCCGGTGGTTCACATGTCACAGTCTTCTATTGGTCCTCCTTCTTCTAGTTCTCTTTTGATTAGGTCGTGTGGACTAACTTTTCCGTTTTTTCCAAAACCTTCTTCAAAGCTAATGTATTCTCCGTTCATGTTTTCACCTCCGTTTCTTTTTTTGTTTTAAAGAAAATTGGTCTGACAAACCATGCGAGTGTGAAGCCGATTGTGAGCCAGACCAGGTATTCCATTATTTGTCCCACCCTTCTAATTCGAACACGAAACACATTTTTTCTATGAATTCTTTCTTCATTGCTTTCCAAAAATTGGGTGTCCCGGTTTCCATTATTCTGTCTATGGAACAATCCCAAAGGACTTCAAGTTCTTGTTTCGTGATTTTTGTTTCCATTTCCAATCGCAAAGATTACACTATTGTCCTTAATAAGGTTTTCGGTAAGTTTTCTGAACCAAAAGAAATTAAAAACACTATATTAAAGTGCATTATTTTGATAGCAAACACTTATTTTGAAGCATTTTAACACTCCCAAAATGCAACATATTAGTTTTTATACTTCAAAGTAGTTTATTATTGCATGGCATCATTAATGAAATCAGGGATGGATGTTCTGTTCGGGATAATTGCACTGCTCATCGCAGTCGGTGCAATTGCAACAACCAATAGTGCTACTGTTGGAACTCTCGCATGGCTCTGCCTCGGATTTGTTAGCGTATTGATGGCTGTAAAGATACTCGGCGCAATCGGATTAGGCGGAAAGTAATTCTTACAGTAACATCAAAAATTCCTTTTAGCATTAAAAGGAAACAAAACCAAATCAAAAAAAAGTGATTAAAAG
>CAZEVB010000183.1:0-1576 GCA_964515835.1 uncultured archaeon
CTAAAGGAAGGACTTTTTCTTTTAGTTCCTTTGAATCCATTTCTAGTTCTTTTGCGACGAACTTCCATGTTTTTTCTATGTCGTCAACTTCATCAACATTAAGGTAAGCGGAATAAGGCAGGAATTTCCGCATTAATTTTTCGTCATAATCAACTGCACACTTTTCGCGCAGGTGCTTAACCACATTCGGGAAAGTTGTTTCATAGCTCGTGCTTTTTCCTTGTGTGAACCACGGAATCCTTTCATGACCCTGACCCATGTCCAGGACCTTTATTGCAAGTTCCTCGCTCCCCTTGTCAAGAGCACGGAACTGCATGTAAACCTGGTTGCCGAGTTCACAGCCCCCTGAAAAGAACTCTATACAGGGACCAAAAAAACCTGCTCCTGCCCACGCGTCCTCATGCAGGATTAATTCGTCTTTAGGCACTCCCATGCCTTCGTTAATCCAAGTGTAATATTCATCAAAGTATTTTGGAGGATCATAATTTTGCTTTTCCTCGAAATGAAGCTGCCCGAACATGTCAAAGCAAACGTAATGCGAACCTGTGACTCCAACGTTGTCAATGTCGTTAAAGCGAAGGCTTAACTGAGGGATTATTGCTGCGTTGCTCTTTGGTTTTGACAGGCCTTCAACTACCCACGGCTGGAAAGGATAAACAGAAGCACCTACCCAGTAAACATCTTCTCTCCAGCGGGCAACAACAGAGAATCTTTCGTATTCGTAATAACCGCGTTTCCTGAAAAATTGCTTGAAGGCATTCCAACTTTCAATGTAATCAAACTGTTTCTTTGCAGGGGAGTTGCCGATAAAAGAGTAACCACCCGAGCATGCACTGTCACCGCAGACTTCTCTTTCCTGTGTTGACCAAAAGAACTTTCCGCACTTAGAACATTTCTTTCGCGAGTAACCTTTTTCCTTCAGGAGATCGACAGGATAGTATTTTTCAGGGTTCTTTGATGCCTCTTCCCTGAACTCTGCCTTGACTTCTTTGTCTGTACGCATGATATAAAGATAAGAGTTAAAGTTTTTAATTTCAACCTTAACCTGTAAATTACTTCTTAAGGAACTTATTCGAGGTTAAACACTCCAGAACATATTTTTCTAGAAATCAAGGTGCTTATGCTCTTTCATATGGGTCTTGTCACCGATTTCTTTTACCTCAAAAATAAGTTCTCCTTCAATATCTTCAGCGAATACTGTTGTTACTGAAGTTGTTCGTACACTGTGTTTATGCACCTCAGAAAAAGGAAGGTCAAGAATCCTGCTGAGAAAAGATTTTATCCAGAAATTGTGCGTAACCAAAGCAACTGTTTTTCCTTTATTTTCTTTCACGATCTTTTCAATTGTAGCGAGTGCACGATTTTGCACAGAATAAAGAGACTCAACCCCTTTCAAATCAAGGTCAACTAATCTCAGCATATAAAAGTCCTCTGCATTGCAATGGATTTTCTTTGCTTCTTCTAAGGTTAAGCCGTCAAAGACACCAAAGTTTCTTTCAATGAGAAGAGGTTCTTCAATAAAAGGAACTTTATGTCCTTCAAAAACAATCTGCGCAGTTGTTTTTGCGCGCTTCAG
>CAZEVB010000184.1:0-1571 GCA_964515835.1 uncultured archaeon
AAAAAAAGCGGTTACCGGAAGATCCCGAGTGCAACTCTCGGAGGAGGGATGCCAATTCTTTTTAATTACTAATAACTTTAGAGATAACATGAAGATGAAAAAAACATTAATTATTCTGCTAATAATAACCATGTTTTTCTCGGGGTGTACAAAACCAAATGGCAGCGATAATAACAGCACCGTTAATCAAGATTACAATACTGAAGGCTATTTGGGAATGTCCCTGCCTGCGGATTTCCAGATTTTTAGTGAGGAGTCTCCCTGGAACACTCCTATTCCGAAGGATGCTGAGGTTGATGAGAACTCTAAAGTGATGATTAAGACAATCAAATATGCTTTGACTGAGGAATTGGGACAACAGGCTTTACTTAAAATAGCATATGACAAATGGACTTCGCCTATCCATGTAATTGATTCTGAGAAATCGCCTTTCGTTAAAGTAAAGGCAAAGTCTTACAAGGCTGGTGCGGAGAAGAGTTTTCATCCTCTAATAGACCCTAATCAGGATAATGTCGTTGAGTTAAGGTTCCCCCATAATGTTTGGCAGGATCCTGAGAATGACAGCCACATGGTTCTCGTGGATCCAAATAAGAGAGTGGCATGGGAGTTCTCTTTCTTTGAGAAAAGCGGAAACGAATTCATGGCAAGCAGGATTGTTGAATGGGACCTGGACGGACCTGGTTTTTTTGAGCCTTTTTCAGGAAAAAAATGGTGGCGCTTCGGTGCTGACGGAGCAGGCACGCCTCTGGTTGCAGGATTAGTCAGGATTGAGGAAATGAGGGCCGGGAAAATTGAACATGCGATAAGTATTGTTACTCCCACTAACAGGAGAAAGCTCTCTGAAGATGTTGATTATGACCGGGAACTGTGCTTGCCTGCAGCAAATAGCGACGGCTGGGCAATCGGAGAAGAGTTTATTCCTGAAGGAGCAAGATTGCAGCTGAATCCTGATCTTGACATGGATGCTTTTGGGCTGACTGAAGAGACAAAGATAATTGCAAGGGCACTGCAGGAATATGGTGCAATAGTAATGGATAACAGCCTGGGTTTCCATATAAAGTTCCAGAACCTGGGAGAAGATGGCGGGGAATGGAAAGAGTATGAGAATAAGATCAATATTCAGAATATCCCTATTGATGAATTCAGGGTTTTAAAGTGCGAAATTGCCACTAAGTAAATTGCAACATACAAGAAAATAGTATTAAATAAGACTTTGAATATTATTCTGGCATGAGAACAGGACTCTTTTTGGCTCTACTGCTTGTTGCAGCAGTCAGCTTAAGCGGTTGTTTTCTTTTTCCCGAAGCTCCGAGAGAGGGCTCAAGTTTTGAGAACGCAATAGTCATACAATCAGACAATGAGGAAGAAGGAATAGCAATGGAGTATGACTATCTCTATGATAATGCCTGCCTAGAAAATGACGGCGGAAAAGAAGTAGAGATGCAGGAATTACAGGATAATGAAGGAAGCCTATATGATATCCTGCACGTGATTTGCAACAACGGAGAAAAGGAATTATACTACTTCAACATCGACAGTTTCTTTGGGAAATGGGAATAAGCAGAAACAAT
>CAZEVB010000185.1:0-1570 GCA_964515835.1 uncultured archaeon
GAAGCAGAAAAAGAAAAAATAATGCGCGAAATAAAAGAAAAAGTCAAGGGGATTGAAAAGAAACAGGAAGAAAAGAAAAGCACGAAGAGCAAGAAATTCTTTTCAAAGATAACTAAGTTCTTTGGAAACCTAAAAATAAAAAAAGGCGCATACCTGAAGTTCTCAATCCAGGAAGAAGAAGAACAAGTAAAAAAAATAATTGAAGTAATCTGTCTGGATGACACAAAACACACAAAAGAAGAAGTAAGGCAGATACTAGAGAAACGGGGCTACTCGAGAAACGTAACAAGAAAAGTAATGATAAAGCTATTCGGCAGATAATTGATTGTTTTTTAATAAATGCCCACTAAAACTTATTTCATGTGCGGAATAAGCGGAATCTTTAACTACAGTGATACACCCGCAAATGCAGGGAGCAGATTTAAAGGCAATGACACTCTTGAATTCAGCGGGAACATCTACAACCGCAAAGAACTGTGCAAAAAACATCAGCTAACTGCAACAAACAGCAAAGAAACACTGCTCGCGATTATCCAAAAAAATAAAATCGTAAAGGCAAGAGACCTTGACAATCTGCTAAAGGACGTACTTGGGGAATACGCACTTGCCTGCGTTATTGATGACAAGCTGTTTCTCGCAAGAGACACCATAGGAATAACTCCGCTGTGGATTGCGAAGAAAGAGAAGGAACTTGGGTTTGCATCCGAAAGGAAATCTCTAATTGCAATGGGGTTCCTGCATGAAGAAACAACTGAACTCCACCCGCGGCACATACTAGAATTTGACCGTGAAAAATGGAGTGTAAAGGACCTTTACAGGGGCTTCTTTAACTGCCACAAGAAAGATAAAATGAGTTTTGAACAGGCAAAGGAAAAAGTAAAGAAAGCAGTTGAAGATGCAGTCAGGATAAGGCTGCCCAATGAAAAGTTCGGTCTACTCTTCTCAGGAGGAATCGACTCCACACTCATAGCAGGAATTGCAAAAGAAAAGGGAGCGGACTTTGTGTGCTACACCGCCGCAACAAGCGAGAAAGCAAAAGACATGATTTACGCAAAAAAGATTTCTGAAAAGATGGGACTCAAACTAAAATACTGCATTGTCAAACAGGAAGAGGTCGAAGAATACCTGAAGAAAGTGATTCCAATGATTGAAGATGCATCTGTAGTCAAAGCAGCAGTAGCACTACCCATATATGTTGCATGCGAACTCGCAAAGAAAGACGGAATAAAAATTATGCTCGCAGGAAACGGAAGCGACGAAATATTCTGCGGTTACGAGAGACACTCCCACGGCATGGACTTAGTGAAAGAATCCTACTACGAGCTCCTGAGGTTCTTCGAGAGGAACTCATACAGGGACTATACAATTGCCGCAAAAAACAAGATGGAGCTAAGACTGCCATACCTCGATACCAGACTTGTTGAACTCGCACTAAAGTTGCCTGATGGATTCAAGATACACGAAGAAGGAAACAAGCACATACTAAGGAAAATTGCGCTTGAGAAAGGTATCCCTGAAGAAGCAGCGTTAAGGAAAAAGACTGCTGCACAGTACGGAAGCGGATTTGACA
>CAZEVB010000186.1:0-1560 GCA_964515835.1 uncultured archaeon
CTCGCTGTGCCCATTGTCCCGCCAACCAATATCGGTTGTCCAACACGCCTGTACTTCTTTGGAATTTCTTTTCTTCCCGGCCCGAAACCGCGGGTTGAACCCTTTCTTTGAACCAGCAATTTCTTTTTTTCTCCGTTTACGATATGCTCTTCTTCTTTCGCTGTGTTGTGCCCGACATCGTAAAACGTGCGAATGCTTTTTTCTTCCGTTCCAAGCACTCTGTTAAAACAGTTTCTCGTCAATTGCGCTAACACCTGCCTGTTCGCAAACGCGCAGTTTGTCGCGGCTTTAACCGCTGAAAAATATTTTTGGCCTTCCTCGCTTTGAATCGGCGCGCTCACGAGTTCGGGGTCAGCTAATTCAAGATTGTATTTTTCGCTTGTTTTCTTTAATTCAACCAGATAATCCATTCCAACCTGGTGCCCTAAAGCGCGCGAACCACAGTGAATGCTTACAAGTATTTGCCCTTCAATCAAGCCGAATTCCTTCGCGGATTCCTCTTCCAAGATTTCTTCCACGTACTGAACTTCAAGATAATGGTTGCCTGAGCCAAGCGTGCCAACCTGTTTGAACTGCCTTTGCTTTGCTTTCAACGAAACATTTTCCGGTTCGGCGCCTTTAATCCTGCCGTTTGCTTCGATGAACTCCAAATCGTCTTTGAAACCGTAACCTTTTTTTATTGTGAACCCCGCGCCTTCCACCAGCACTTCGTCTATTTCGCTTTCGCTTAATTTCAAATCGCCTTTCACTCCGAGCCCTGCTGGAATTCCCTTGAACAATTCTTCCGCTAACTCTTTTTTTACTCTTTCAATGTCTGTTCTCTGCAGTTCCGTGGCGAGAGTGCGGACGCCGCAGTTGGATACAACAAAATTGTTTGCTATAAAATTGTGGTGTTTGTTTCTGACAGTGAAATCGTAGACTTTTTCTTTGAACGGAATTTCTTCTATTGATTCAATTTTTTCCCAGATTGTGCCTGTTTTCCCCAGTCCTCTAGTTTTGTTTTTCAAAAATTCTTCGAATTTTAAAAATCTTATTGGAACTCTTGGTTTTGTTTTTCTTCCACCCCAAATACTTCTTTCCAAAAATCTTTTGTTTATGTCTTTTGATTCAAGCAATTTTACAATTTCAACCATTGTTTTTCCTTTCAATTTCATTTTCTTTGCTTTTTCTTCTGCTTTTTTTCTTTTTTCTATTATTTTGTCTTTTTCCTTAAGATACTGTAATGCAATATTTGCCATAAACGCTCTTTTTTTGTTGTATTCAAACCCTATTCTTCCCCATAATTTTTCAAGATTTTTATTAGGGCTATTTATCTGGAGCCTTAATCTTATTGAAAGCTCGCCTTTTTTGTTTTTGTATTCGTTTCTTTCTTTTATTTGGGTACTGTCAATTCCGAATTCCGAAAGCAACAACCCAATTTGATTGAGGAACGTTCTTCCGCTTTTAACGAACTTTTCATTTTTGTTCATTGAAAGCAGTTGATTGTAGAAATTGTAACCGGGCCCAGTCATTGTGCTGGGCGAAGAAAGTTCTGCCCCAAAAAAAGAAGCTAAAAATAAA
>CAZEVB010000187.1:0-1551 GCA_964515835.1 uncultured archaeon
CCGACTATTTTCTTTGGGTTGTTAGTCAGCAATTTTATTGATTTCAAGCCAAGGTCTTTTAGAATCTGTGCGCCGATGCCATAAGTCCTCAAATCGGCAGAGAAACCTAATGCAGTGTTGGCTTCTACTGTGTCCTTGCCCTTGCTTTGGAGGCCATAAGCAGAGATTTTGTTAGCTAAACCGATTCCCCTGCCTTCATGAGAAGGAATGTAAAGCAAAACACCTGCCTTTGATTTCGAGATTTTTTTCAGAGCATACTCAAGCTGCTGCCTACAGTCACATTTCATGGAATGAAAAATGTCTCCGGTTATGCAGCCTGAGTGAACCCTGACAATAACATCTTTCTCTCTTGAAAGGTTCCCTTTTGTCAGAGCCAGATAATCATGACTGTAAATGAGGTCTGTATAGGAAACCGCGTTGAAAACCCCGAATTCGGTTTGCAGCGGTGAGGAGGCTATTCTCTTCACCATACTGCCTGTTTCCATCCTGTAAGATATAATGTCTTTGACTGAAACAATTGCAAGGGAATGTTTTTTGGAAAACTTTTTTAGGTCAGGCAGTCTCGCCATTGAGCCATCGTCCTTCATGATTTCCGCAATAACTGCAACTGGCTTTAGACCAGCTATTCTCATGATGTCGACAGATGCTTCTGTGTGCCCTGCTCTTTCAAGGACTCCGCCTTTGCGTGCAGTGAGAGGGAACAGATGTCCTGGCCTTAACAAAGAATCGGGTTCTGTTTTGTCTGACAGGATTGTCTTGATTGTTTTCATTCTGTCCTCAACAGAAACTCCTGTTGATACTGTTTTTGCGTCAACAGAGACCGTAAAAGGAGTCTGGTACTTGTCAGTGTTCTGTGTCATGGGATGCAAGTTTAACTGATCTGCTTTTTCTTCGGTTATCGGAATGCACATTAGTCCGCGTGCTTCACGAATAATAAAATTCAGGGTTTTTTTGTCTGCTTTTTCTGCAGCCAGAACTAGGTCTCCTTCATTTTCCCGTCCTTCGTCATCAACAACAATAATTGGTTTTCCTTTGCGCAGTTCTTTTACTGCAAAATTAACATCTTTAACCGACATAGCATCACTTAAAAAGGAATAAATGTACGTATATTCAGTAGATAAAGAATTAAAAGACGAGATTAACAAAAATGAGTTGCTCTTCTTTTGTGAGTAGGGATTGAATGAAAGTAGCGGTATATCCACAGACAAAGTCAATTGGAGCAGATAATGCTGTTGATGGCTTGCATTTGGTCAGGCCAATCAGACACACTGAACTAGGTAAGATGTTGTGTGCGGAGAACATAAAGAAAATCTCGATGAGTCCCTCTACTTATGAGAGGTTGTCACGAAAGGCAAAAACCGTTCTTAACGAAAAAGAAATAGTGGTTGACATTGAAAAACGGCAGGGCAGGACTCTTAGTGCTGACGGAAAAAACATGAAGGACATTGTAGAGCTGCACAGGGACTTCAAGAGTTACAGGGCAATAGAGAAAGAACTGGGCATCCCGAAGAGCACTGCACATTATTTGGTTAAGTATGCAAAGAGAAGTAA
>CAZEVB010000188.1:0-1532 GCA_964515835.1 uncultured archaeon
AAAAGAAGCAAAAGAAGCAAATGACTAAACAAAATCACAAGCGAAAGCTCAAGAAAAAGAAGCAAATGATTTGACAAAGGCAGAAAAAAATAGACAAAAAGCAGAAGAAAAGGAAGCAAAAGATTTGGCAAAAGCACAAGAAAAAGAAGCAAAAGATTTGGCAAAATTACAAGAAAAGGAAGCAAAGGCACAAGCAAAAGTTGCAGAAAAAGAAGAAAAAGATCGATTAAAGGCTGATAAAAAGAAAGCTAAAGGACCGAAAAAAGAGAATGATACTAGTTCTGATGAAGACAGCGAAAGCGACAGTGACAGTGGTTCAAGTTCAAGTTCTGATGAAGATGATTATAAGGCTGACAAAAAAATACCATCATATTTGCAAGGAGGGGTTGGATCTGCTGATAAAGCTCTACTTAAGAAAAAAAAGAAGGAAGTAGTATTTGTTGAAGAAGAAGAAGGAAAGGAAGCTAAAAGCGCGGCTGGACTGGCTGCATTAGATCAATTTTATGAAAATGAAGAAGATGATGAAGAAAAATCAATACAATTAGAAGGATATAGAGATGAAGATGCAAATGACAGAACAACAGATGAATTAGAAGGCGACGAAGTTCTGGAAAAATTAGCCAAAAATTCAGAATATAAAAGAGCAATTAATGAAGCACTTGATTTCTTAAAAAGATACAAACAAAAGTATTTGAGTTTAGAAGGATTAAAGACATATAGTCCAAAATTTTTGACTATGATTGAGAATATAGAAGACCCAGAACATCCCGGCTTGCATTTAGTATATAGTCAGTTTCGTTCGATGGAAGGAATAGGTATTTTTGCTTTGGCTCTTGAAGCTAACGGATATGCGCAATTCAAAATTGTTAGAACTAGTGTAGGTTGGGATCTTGTAACAAGCGATGAAGACATGGGAAAACCACATTATGCTCTTTATACTGGAACAGAAGATTCAGAAGAACGAGAAATCATTCGTAATATTTTTAACGGAGACTGGGCGTATATTCCTAACAATATTGCAGCCCGTCTAAGAACAATTAGTAATAATAATAACATGGGTGAAATAATTAAAGTTCTCATGATTACATCTGCAGGATCTGAAGGTATCAATTTAAGAAATACAAGGTATGTGCATATTATGGAGCCATATTGGCATCCTGTGCGTCTAGAACAAGTTATTGGTCGTGCTCGTCGTATTTGTTCGCATCAAGGATTGCCACTTGAACTAAGAACAGTAGAAGTATTTATATATTTGATGACTTTAACACAGGAACAAATAGATGGTGAATTTGGTATTGAACTTAAATTAAAAGATCGAAGTAATATACCACCATTTTTGTGTCAAACATCGGATGAAAAATTATTTGAAATTTCTACTATTAAAGAAAATCTAACTGATCAGATATTAAGAGCAATAAAATCAAGTTCAATTGATTGCATTACTCATACCAAATCTAATATGAAAGAGGGAATTGTGTGTCTTTCATTTGGAGATCCGCCAAATACAAAATTTTCATACAATCCTGATTTAT
>CAZEVB010000189.1:0-1509 GCA_964515835.1 uncultured archaeon
GTACTCGAAAGGAAAGATAAAAATCTGTGCAGAATGCGGGGGGCCGACAAACTCCGATCTATGCATGCCCTGCTCACAACTAAAAAGATTAAAAAGCTTAATTGGGAAAAGATAAGTATACAGGGCTCGTGGTCTAGTGGTTAGGACATATGCTTGACGTGCATGGGATCGCCGGTTCGATTCCGGCCGGGCCCACTTTTTCTTCTTTTTGAGATGTGCCCCAACGACTGTTTTTTATACAACTTAATGCCTACTTTTTATATGCCTCCAAAGAAGAAAAGAAGTTTTGCTAGAAAAGCACTGGTTACTACAGGGGTTGTTGTTGGCATTGGTGGATCAGCTTATGTTGGTGGTGGCGAAATAGCAAAAGGTGTAGCAGGAATGCAGAAGGCTCCTGTTTCTGTTAGAAGAGTAGCGCAAAAAGCTCTTGAAAAAAAATATGTAATGCCCTTTAGGCAGGCAAAGAAAGAAGCCGGCAGATTAATGGGAAGGTATTCGAGGGACGCGCTCTTGAGGGTTCTTGGTGGTTTATTTGGGGCAGTAGCAGCTTCACGTGCTTTAGGTAGAAGATCAAAAAGAAGAACAGTTAAAGGAAAAGCGGTTACGGAATCAAGCACTGCTTCCAGTGCAACAATGCCAACAAAACTTAGGAACGTTGGTACTTATGCAGGAGCGGCAATTGGTCTTTATGCTCCGATAACCACAATCACCGTTGTTAGTCTGGCAAAGATATTAATGACTCTTAGTCCTGCTGCAAAAGCAGAACTCTTAAAGAGATTAGACAGGACACAATCAGGAAGTCCTGCGCCAAAGATAATAACCAAAAAGCCCGCTAAAACACCTTTTCCTAAAGCGCCTGTTAGAGTACTGAAGAATACTACTCCTCGTAAGGTTCCTTCAAAAAAATAATCTCAAGTGCCAATCATTATTAAGATTTCTTCCTTAATTTCTTTATGTCATTTGACTTGATTTTATTTGATGATTCAGAAGAAATTACTAAACTAGGAAAAGAGTTAGGCTGCGCTGAATACATTGTTGCGAAAGACTTTTCTTCGGCAAAGGAAGTTGAAGTAGTGAAAGCAAAAGGTTTCCTGACCTGCAAGTTGGTCACAAAGAATCTGGATAAGGAGTCCCGTGCTTACAAGGGGAAAGCAGATTTTGTTGCTGCTCTGCCAAAAGATGTTTCTTTTGTTGCGCAGGCAGTTAACTCTAAAGCAATTGACTTTCTGGTTCAGCCTTTCTCAAAGAACGAAGTTATTTTCGATAGTGCTGCTGCAAGGCTCTGTGCAGAAAAAAACAAGCCTGTTTTCTTTCTTTTCTCGGAGTTCTTGAATACGAGGGATAAGGACAGGGCATTATTAATGAAGAACACTATGCTGAGTTCTTCTTTCATGATTAAACGTAAAACAAAATTTGGTGTTTTTTCCGGTGCACGCAACGATAATGAACTAAGATCGCCGAAAGACCTTTCTTATTTTGCCACGCTTTTTGGTTTTTCGCAGGAACAGG